>NZ_JBGUAZ010000001.1:600000-852194 GCF_041821085.1 Natrinema sp. HArc-T2
CGAACGACGTGATCTCGTTGGCCGCGCAACCAGCGGCGACTACACCATGGACGACTTACAGGGTGGGACGTTCACCGTGACAAATCTCGGCGTTCTCGGCGTCGAGGCGTTCGATCCGATTATCAACCCGCCACAGGTCGCCATCCTCGGCGTCGACGCCATCGCCGAGCAGCCGACTCGCGGCGACGACGACAGCATCGAGTGGCGACGCCACCTCCCGTTCGATCTCTCGTTCGACCACCGGGTCGTCGACGGCGCGGACGCGGCTCGTTTCCTCGAGACGCTCGTCGACTACGTCGAAAATCCGTGGCCGCTCCTTCCCGAGGACGTCGCCGACGCGGCCGACCGCGGGGCTGCCGGGGCAGAGACGGAGATGCCCGGCCGATCGGTCACCGCCACGAACCCCGAGGGAATGCACGGTCGCATCGAGGCCGGCTCCTTCGAGTGGACGTACGACGAACCCGAATCCAGCGGTGGCACCGAGACCGGCCCGACCCCGGTCGATGTCGCGCTCGGCGGCCTCGCCTCGTGTCTCTCGTTGAGTACCAGATTTCAGGCGAGCAAACGCGACATGTTGGTCGAGGAGATCCAGGTCGATGTGGACGCGACGCCAGAGGAGGGAGGCGTCGAGGACATCGCAGCGACGATCCGGCTTGCGACCGACGAAGACGACGAGAGCGTCGATCGGCTCGTCGACCTCGGCGAACGAGGCTGTCACGTCTCGCAGATGCTTCGGGAGGATCTGGAACTCGACCTCTCCTGGGAGCGCCTCTAAAATCGGACGGGCTGTTCGGCAGTCCGCTACTCTGGATAGGTCCGATCCGGCTCCGGCATCGCGTCGACGTTCGCCGCAGTCTCGAAGATCGCGCCGTTGAGTTCGTCGGCGGTGTCGAAGTACCAGTATTCGGTGCCGCCGTAGTTGCCGCTCTGGATGACCGGCAGGCCGGCGTCTTCGAACTCCTCGACGACCGCGTGGGGGTCGTCGAAGGCAAAACAGGCGACGTGATGCAGCCCTTCGCCATGTTCCTCGAGGTGCTCCGTGTAGATACTCTCTCCCTCGAGCGGTTCGATCAGCTCGATCATCGTCTCGCCGAGCTGAGTGAGCGCGAGCACCATCGAATACTCGTGGGACTCGCCGTGGTAGGTCCGGTCGGTGAGCGTCGGCGGCTCGAACCGGTAGACGTCCCACGGGCCGACGCCGAGGATCGAGCCGAACCGATCCATCCCGTCGTCGATGTCCTCGACGACGAACGCGACCTGTGACAGCTCCGGAATCTCGACCGCCAATTGTGGAATGTTGTCAGGCACCATTGTGGCGACCACCGCTACCACGACGGTCGAGGTAATGGTTTGCCCTCGGGCTCAGCGCGGGCTACTCCGTCCGCCCCTCGTCGACAGCGTCGACCTCGAAGCCACCTGCTCGCGCACCCGCCTCGAGCGTCGCGTGGACATCTACGAGCCGCGGCCCATCGGGGACGGGCGTCAGTTCGACCATCGCGTCGGTGAGCTCGAGTTCGCGCTCGCCGTCGGCACCGACGACGCCGTCGGGCACGTCGAACGTGGCGGACTCGTTCGGCTCGAGTCGCTCGCACGACGCGACGCCGACCGTCGCGGTGACGCCCGGCGCGACGATTGCACGGACGGACCGCGGTGCATCTGCGGGATCGTCGAGTCGGACGGTGATACCGCCGGGGTCGGTCGGTGACAGCGGCTCGAGCGCACCCGCAACGGCTGGGAGCCCGATGTCGCCGGGATGGGCCTGCGAGACGACCCCGCCGCGGAGATCAGCCGGATCGAGCAACGCGCGGGTCCCAATAAACGACTTCGAGGAGACCTCGGCTGCCGCAAGGCCGGTCAGCCGCCGCTCGCCAGTCGGTGTCTCGGCGCGTGCCTCGACCGTCCCGTGGCGGGTCGTCACAGTCTCGGCCGCGACGGTCCCGGTGGCGACGAGTGCCGCAGCCGCGCCCGCGACGGTGCCATCGACGGCTGCAGGGACGACGTTGTTCGTGCCCGTCGAGACGGCAACGAGCGGCACGTCGCCGAGTTCGAGCGCGGCGTCGCGGGTCGTCCCGTCGCCGCCGAGGACGACCGCGACATCGACGGCGTCGCGAAACCGGGCTGCTGCTCGGCGGGTATCGGTCGCGTTCTCTTCGATCGGCATCTCGAGCGTCGTCGCATCGATCTCGTCGGGTGCTTTCGCGACCGCGTGGTCGGCGATTCCTGTCCGGTCAGGCATGACGAGCACTTCGACGGGCTCGCCTGCAACCGTCAGGCCATCGCAAACGCACTCGGCGACCCGGCGCTTCGCGTAGTTGTCGACGACGCTCGCACCGCCAGTGAGCCGGCGGATGTCACGACCTGCAGCGGGGTTGACGATCAGTCCGAGAGTCGCCACGCACGGACCCCGCTACGCGATCCGCTCGATGGCGGCTCTGACATCGTCGTCACCGGGTAGGACCTCCTGCTCGAGCGGTGGGCTAAACGGCATGTGCGTATCCGGCGTGCCGACCCGCTGGATCGGTGCATCGAGGCTGAAGAACGCCTCTTCCTGGACGCGGGCGATGATCTCCGCGTGGGTGCCATACGAGAGCGGGCTCTCGTCGGCGACGACCAGCCGACCGGTCTTCTCGACGCTCTCGACGATCGTGTCGGTATCGAGCGGGTACAGCGAGCGCGGATCGATGACCTCGACGCTGACGTCGCCTTCGAGGGAGTCGGCCACGCCGAGGGACTCACCGACGAGTCGCTGGGTGGCGACGACGGTGACGTCCTCGCCCTCGCGTTCGACGGCTGCCTCCCCGAGTGGGACCGTATAGTCCTCGTCGGTCGGCACTTCGCCCGACTGCTCGTAGATCATCTTGTTCTCGAAGACGAAGACGGGATCGTCCGAGCGGATGGCGGCTTTCGTCAGCCCTTTCGCGCTCGCGGCGGTTCCCGGTGCGACGGCTTTCAGCCCAGGGAAGTGGGCGATCCAGGTGTGGACCGTCCCCGAGTGCTGGCTGGCAGCGCCCATCCCACCGCCCTCGGTGGTTCGGACGGTGACCGGCAGTTCGGCTTTCCCGCCGAACATGTAGTGCATCTTTGCCATCTGGTTCATGATCTGTTCCATCGAGACGCCCATGAAATCCGAGAACATGAGTTCGACGACCGGTCGTGTGCCAGTCGCCGCCGCACCGGTCGCCGCGCCCATGAAGCCGGCCTCGCTGATCGGCGTATCCCGGACCCGCTCCTCGCCGAACTCCTCGTAGAGGCCGCTCGTTACCTCGAGGACGCCGCCGAAGAGCCCGACGTCTTCGCCCATCACGTAGACGTCTTCGTCGCGCTCGAGTTCTTCGCGGAGGCCCTGTCGGATCGCCTCCCGGACGGTCATCGTCTCGGTCTCCTGTTCGAGTTCTGCCTGTGCAGTCATCGGTGGTCACCTCCGTTCGCGCCGCCGTCGGTACGTGCGACGTTCGCGAATCGCTCGAGTTCCGGCGGCTGCTCGACGAACATGTCTTCGTAGGCCGCGCTCAGTTCCGGATAGTCCGTCTCCTGTGCATATTCGACGGCGTCGTCGATCGACGCCTCGATCTCGGCTCGAAGGTCGTCGAACTCCTCTTGGGTCAGTTCGCCGCGCTCGATCAGTCGGTCTTTGAACGACTCGATCGGGTCCTGCTCCCGCCAGCGCTCGACCTCCTCGTCGTCGCGGTAGGGTTCCTCGTCGCCCTCGTAGTGGCCGCGGTAGCGGTACGTCTGGGCCTCGACCATCGTCGGCCCATCGCCGGCCCGCGCTCGTTCCCGGGCTTCGGCGACCGCCTCCGCGACGGCGGTGATGTCCATCCCGTCGACGGTTACGCCGGGAATGTCGTAGGCCTGGGCCGTATCGCTCAGGTTCTCGAGGTTGTGTTGCTTCTCGACTGGGGTCCCCTCCCCGTAGTGGTTGTTCTCGACGACGAAGATCGCTGGCAGGTCCCACGTCGAGGCGAGGTTGATCGCCTCGTGGACCTGTCCCTGGGCGACCGCACCATCGCCGAGGAAGCCGACCGCGACCTGGTCGCGGTCCTGATAGTCGATCGACAGGGCCGCGCCGGTCGCCATCGGCGGCCCCGCGCCGACGATACCGTTCGCGCCGAGCATCCCGGCGTCGACGTCTGCGATGTGCATCGAGCCACCCTTGCCGTTACAGTAGCCCTCGGCCTTGCCGTAGAGCTCGGCCATCATATACTTCGGATCGAGTCCCTTCGCGATGCAGTGGCCGTGACCGCGGTGCGTGCTCGCGATATAGTCGTCGGAGTCGAGCGACGCACAGGTGCCGACGCCCACCGCTTCCTCGCCGATATAGAGGTGGACGAACCCCGGTATCTCCCCGTCTGCGAATCGATTCCCCGCCTCTTCGTCGAACGCCCGGATAGTTACCATCCGGCGTAGTGCTTCCCGTCGACCGTCTGCAGTTTCAATGTCAAAATTTGCCATGTGGCTATCCTGTGGTACGACACCATCCCACATATATCTAGCATTTATAATTGTGTAGTACCACCCGATGAACATCATAGAGAACATGACTTTCAAGGTCCGATACTGATCCCACCCGATGGACGCCACTCGACGACCGATCACACCGGCAGCGACGATGGGATCACACCCCCCTCGACTGTCGCACCGGCTGACCCAGCGGCGGATCGCCGGCTGCGTGTAGTCGTGGACGACCGCTCCTCGTCACCGCTCGAGTCCGTCGGGAACGACCGGTTCGAGGCCGGTTTCAGCAATAAAATCGGCGAGGAAGTCGGCACGATCGGGAATCTCGGTCGGCCGATGGGAGTCAGTGCCGACGGTCACGGCCACGTCGTACTCGCGCAGGACCGACAGGAACCGATCCGACGGATGGACGACGCCGGCGTCGGACAGCGCCCGCCCGGCGTTGAGTTCCGGAATCGTTCGCGACTCGGTAAACGCCCGTGCCACACGCCGATAGTGGTCGTCGGTTGCCCGGCCCTGCAGCGGCGGCGTCCGCTCGAGCAAGTCGACGTGGGCCGCGATCTCGAACAGTTCCGATTCGACGAGTGCAACGAGTTGTTCGAAATACGCGTCGACGATCGCATCGCGCTCAGCCTCGCTCATTGTGTCGAAGTGGGACGACACTTGGACGTTTTGGCCGTCGACATCGTGGACGCTGCCGATCGCGTAGTCGAACCCCGCCTCCGCGAGGAACGTCTCGATCGCAGCCTCGTCGCGTGGATCGTAGTCCATCTCGACGGCGTCGTAGATCGCGAGATCGAACTCCTCCCGCAGGCGGTCGATCCCCCGTCGGCGGCGCTCGTAGGTGAGATCGAGATTGAAGCCGTAGATGCTGCGCATCGACGCGTGATGTTCGCGCGTGGCCACGTTGCAGTGGTCGGCGACACCGACGCCCTCGAGGTCGGCCGACTCGGCTGCTCGGACCATCGACCGGAGGAACTCACCGTCCGAGTAGTTCGAGTGGACGTGAAAATCCCGCATACGTCGTCGACCACGGAGGGCGGGTTAGGTGTTACGCTCGAGAAACACCGCTCGAGCCGATATGCTGGCCGGCTGTGATAGTTTGTAAACGGAAATGCGTGGGTGTGAGGAGAACGAAGTGTCCTGCTACTGTGGCGGCATGGAATCGCCACACCCTCCCCAGCCGATTCGCTCACGCTGTTCGCTCATCCCTCGCGCAGCTTCGGGCCGCGGTTCGCTCTCCGCTCACCGCGGCACAGCGCGCGCCACCACAGGTCAGAACTGAACGCTGGTGACGGAGCGTTACTCGTTGCGCGGGTTGCTGGGGTGGTAGTCCGTGTCGTACTCGCCGGGCTGGCCGTCGACGCGGTCGGGGTTGAGCCGGCCCGACAGGAGCATGAAGTCGACGAGCGTCAACGCGAGCATCGCCTCGACGACGGGGACGCCACGCGGTGGGAGCACGGGGTCGTGACGGCCGATGACCTTCTCCTCTTTTATTTCGCCGGTCTCCCAGTCGGCGGTCTGCTGGGACTTGGGGATCGACGTGGGCGCGTGGAGCGTGACCTCGCCGTAGATCGGTTCGCCGCTCGAGATGCCGCCCTGGATGCCGCCGTGGTCGTTCTCGACCGGCGTCGGGTTGCCCTCGTCGTCGAATTCCCAGTCGTCGTTGCGCTCCTTGCCGGTCCACTCGCGGGCCTCGCGGCCGAGGCCGAACTCGAAAGCGGTCGCCGCTGGGACGGCCATCATGGCCTGGCCGAGTCGCGCGGACAGCGAGTCGAATCGGGGTGCGCCGAGGCCGACGGGAACGCCCTGGGCCTCGAAGTAGATGCTCCCGCCGATGGAGTCGCCCTCGTCCTGATACTCCGCGATCAGGTCCTGCATCTCCTCGGCGGTTTCGGGGTGAGCACACCGGACGTCGTTTTCTTCCGAGTGCTCGAGCATCTCCTCGAAGCTCACTTCTGGGGCCTCGACGTCGCCGATCTGGTTGACGTGGGCTTTGAGCTCGATCCCTTCGCGTGCGAGTAGTTTCTTCGCGATTGCGCCCGCAGCGACCCAGTTGACCGTCTCACGCGCGGAGGAACGGCCACCGCCGCCCCAGTTTCGCGTGCCGAACTTGGCCGAGTAGGTGAAATCGCCGTGGCTCGGTCGCGGCGCGGTGATGAAGGGTTCGTATTTGCCCGAGCGGGCGTCCTTGTTCTGGATGACGAGCCCGATCGGCGTCCCCGTCGTGTAGCCGTCCTGAACCCCCGATTTGATCGCGACGTCGTCGGGCTCGCCGCGGCTGGTCGTGATCATCGACTGGCCCGGTTTTCGCCGATCGAGGTCTTCCTGAATGTCCTCTTCGGAGAGCTCGAGGCCGGCGGGACAGCCCGAGATGGTACAGCCCATCGCCTCCCCGTGGCTCTCGCCGAACGTGGTCACCTGAAACAGGCGACCGAAGCGGTTGCCGTTCATTACCACGTCCTCGGGGACGGGGACACTTAGCCCTGCAGGATTCTCGCACGACGGTCGAATCGCCGACCGGACGATCGGATCGAACCGTCACCGACAGTGTTGCGCCGAAAGCGTGTGAGACGGACTGCTGTCAGTCAGTGCCAGCACACCTCAGAGAGGGTTGCGGGTGTGTCGGGAACTCGAGACGGCGATCCGTACGCGTGTCGGCAGAACGCGTAGCACGATCGGTGCTGTCTGTCGCTGCAGGCGACGTGCTCATCTATTTGTGATGTGGAAACACACGACTAGCTATGGGCGACGAACAGTTCGAACCCGATCTGCGTGCGCTCCGCGCAGCGACCGATGAGTTCCCGTTCGACGACGTCGTCCGCTTGCTTGGAGACTGTCACGCTCGCTCCGTGCTCGTCTCCCTCCACGACAATCCAACGCCGACGCTCGAGGAACTGGCCGACGTGGTCACCGCCACAGCCGCCAGTGAGACGGGAACGATCGCCGCACCGTCCGACCGCGACCAGATTCGACTGCGGCTGTATCATTCGATCCTGCCTCAACTCGAAGACCTGGGATTCATTACGTTCGATACTGCGGCGAAGACCGTCACCGACACCGACATCCCGGAGGCTGTCAGCGCCGCGCTGGGGGTGAGCGACTCGGAGCCATGAACGAACTTGGTGATCCAATCGAGACGGTCGAAGGCCAACGGAAAACGCTCGAGGTCCACACGGACGACGACGCGATCTTCGAGGGGCTCCGCCGGCAGTTCGAGACGCGAAACGTCGACGTGCGCCGCCAGTTGCTTGGCTCGCTCGACGGGGCGGGGTTCGTGATCATCCGGAGCGCCGACGGCACGTTCCGCGGTGCGTTAGGACTCGATCAGTTTGCGGCGATCCTCTCGCCGCGGACCCATCCACCGTGGGAACTCGCCGAGACCGACGACGATCGAGCGGAACTGTTCAGCTTCCTCGAGGAGACGTTGTTTACCTCCTACAGTCGTCGGCAGATGCTGGCAACGACCCGCGAGATCGAAGACCGGGCGTGGCGTGTCGGGGCCGGCCGGTTATACGCGGGGTTCGAACGCGCGCGGGCGTTCGCGGCACAGACGGACGTCTACGAGCGATTCGGGCGTCACGATTCGCTTTCGGTCGCGGTGTTTATAGACGACGAGTGGACCGAGCCGGTCCCCGAGGGTGTGGCCGTCGTCTCGGAGCGCGGTAGCGAACTCGGCGACTACTGGTTCGTCGTCTTCGACGGTGGCGACAACGACCAGGAAGCCTGTGCGTTACTCGCAGAAGAGCGCCATCCAGGGTCGTTCTACGGGTTCTGGACGTACGATCCGGCGATGGTCGCGGAGCTGATCACGTATCTCGAGACGACGTACGACGTGCCAGCGCCGTCATAGCGCGGTGAGTGCCCACGCGTCAGCACGGCTTGGACACGACCACGGCTCGAGTCGTGTTTCGCTGGCGTCGTACCCGCGGATACCGAACGGAGACGGACTTCTGGGAAGGAGACGCTAGATGTGATTAGGTATGTGACAGACTATGTCGGCTCGCTGTCGGACCAGTTTGGATTGGGCGGTGCCGACCCGCCAGCCGGTGTCGATAGACCGGATTCGCCGCCGTCGACAACTCCGCCGGCGGAGGTGTTATACGTCCAAGGCGATGTAGGGGTGGCAATGACGTCTTCTGCGTTGACCGACAATCTCCGGGAAACGCTTGCATGTTTCGATGGCGCTGGAGTCCCGCGGACGACCAACGAGGTGGCTACCAAGCTCGACCTCGGTCGACGGAGCACGTACGACCGGTTAGAGCGCCTCGTCGAGCACGACCGACTCGAGACCAAGAAAGTCGGGGCGAGCGCTCGTGTCTGGTGGCGACCGCCGTCGGCGGTCGATCGGCCAACCGAAACCGGTGGCCACCCGGCAGGTACTGGGCCGCTGATCGACGATGTGATCAACGACGCCGAGATCGGCCTGTTCGTTCTCGATGCGGATCTCGAGGTCGTGTGGCTCAACGAGACCGCCGAGCAGTACTTCGATCTCGATCGCGAACACGCACTCGGTCGCGATAAACAAGCGCTCGTGACGGACCACCTCTCGAGCGTCGTCGATGACGGTGCATCGTTCGCCGATACCGTGCTAGCGACCTACGAGAATAATACGTATGCCGAACGGTTCGAGTGTCGCGTCACGGCGAGTGAAAACCGTGAGGCGCGCTGGCTCGAGCACCGGAGCAAACCGATCGAGTCCGGCGACTACGCTGGCGGGCGGATCGAACTCTACTACGACGTGACCGACCGGAAACGCTCGGAGCACGCCCGTCTCACGGAACGGACGCTCCTCGAGCGCGTCCTCGAGGTAAGCCCGACGGGGATCGGTATCTTCGACACCGACGGCGAGGTCCGACGCGTGAACCGGCGGTTTACCGAGAATCTCGGATTATCTGGAGCGGATCCCACAACGTACGTGATCGGCGACGTTCCCCTGTTCGACGAGCATGGCGAGGAAATTCCGTACGCAGAGCGTCCGGCAACGCGGGTACTCGCAACTGGTGAGTCAATCAACGATCAACACATACAGGTCGACAGTCCCGATAGCCAGACACGGTGGCTTTCCGTAAACGCCGAACCGCTCGACGACGGCGCCGGTGTTGTCGTCACAACGGCCGACATTACGCAACTCAAAGCACAGACACAGCGCCTCGAGCGCCAGCGCGAGGATCTCGAGACCGAACTCGACGCGGTCTTCGAGCGGATCGACGACGCGTTCTACGCACTCGACGACGAACTGCGATTTACCTACGTCAACGACCGCGCTGAGACGCTGCTGGGCCGGCCCGAGTCCAAGTTGCTCGGCAGGAACATCTGGCAGGCGCTGTCCGTCTCCGACGATGACCTGCTCCGTGACCGATACGAGACGGCGCTGACTACCCAGACTGCGACGAGTTTCGAACGCTACTCCGACCCGCTCGACATCTGGGAGATCGTGAGGGTGTACCCCTCGGAGTCCGGCCTCTCGGTCTATTTCACCGATATCAGTGACCGGAAGGAAAAAGAAACTCGACTCCGCGAACGCGAGGCCAGTCTCGAGCGAACGACGGAACTGCTCGAACAGTCCCAGCAACTGGCGAACGTGGGTGCCTGGCAACTCGACGTGACCACGACGCCCGCCGAACTCCGATGGACCGACGAGGTCTATCGGATCCATGGTCTCTCACCCGAGCAGGAGGTCGACCTCGAGCAATCGATCTCGTTCTACCATCCCGAGGATCGACCGCGGGTCCGCGAGGCGGTCGAGCACGCGCTCGAGGACGGCGAGCCGTACGATCTCACGCTTCGAATCGAACCTGCCGACGGCGGCCTGCGATGGGTTCGGACCATCTGCAACCCCGTGCAAACCGACGGCGAGGTGGTCGCACTCCGTGGCGCGTTCCAAGACATCACTGAGCGCAAAGAATATGAACAGGACCTCGAGCGCCAGCGCGAGCAACTCGCCGCACTCAACAACCTCAACGATGTTGCCCGCAGTATTACCGACGAGGTGATCGACCAGTCCACACGCGAGGAGATCGAGCACGTCGTTTGTGAGCGCCTCGCCGAGGCGGAGTCGTATCTGTTCGCTTGGATCGGCGATGCCGATGTCTCTTCACAAACCGTGAACATGCGAACAGGGGCCGGCGTCGAGGGCTATCTCGACGAGATTACGATCTCTGCTGACCCGACCGACGAGCGCAGCAAGGGACCGACGGGGCAGGCGATTCTCGAGCGCGAGATCCAGACGGCACAGGACATCGAAACTGATAGCAGATACGACCCCTGGCGCGACCACGTCAAGAAGTACAACTTCCGCTCGTCAGCGGCGATTCCGATCGTCTACGAGGACACCGTCTACGGAGTGTTGAACGTCTACACTGACCGACCGAACGCGTTCGAAGAAGAGGAACGAGCGGTCATCAGTCAACTGGGCGAGATCATCGGCCACGCGATTGCCGCCACCGAGCGCAAGCGGGCGTTGATGAGCGACGACGTTGTCGAACTGCAGTTCCGCATTCGAGATATTTTCGACGCCACTGGAACCGACACGCCAGCCGAGGGCACAATCACGTTTGATCAAAGAGTTCCCATCAAGAAAAATGAATTCCTCGTCTATGGGACGGTGACGGAAGACGCCGTCGAGGGTTTGGATGGGCTCGTCGAGGCATTCCCGCACTGGACTGCTGTCACCTACCGGTCTACCGATGGGGTGACGAACTTCGAACTTCGGCTCTCTGGGTCGCCAGTGCTTTCGGAACTCGCTTCATTGGGTGGCACTATCGACAGTGCTGTTATTGAAGACGGCGACTATCAGATAACACTTCACTTCGCACCGGGTGTAGATAGCCGGCAGGTCATCGATGCCGTTCGAACGACGTTCCCAACCGCGGAACTGCTGAAACACCGCCAGATCTCGCGCCCCGAGACCACCGAACGTGTTCGTCATGTGTTAACTGGCGAACTTACCGAACGCCAGCGAGCGGCTCTCAAGGCCGCATATCACGCGGGCTTTTTCGAGTGGCCCCGCGATGCCACCGGCGAGGACATCTCCGAATCGCTCGAGATCGCACCGGCGACGTTCCATCAACACCTCCGGCGCGCACAGAAGCAGGTGTTCGAATCGTTGCTCTCGGGGTCAAGGGCGCCCTGACTGCGTCGCGTCGTGTGTCGACCGTCTAGGTGTCTTACGGCTGTCGCTCGAGGGTACCGCCCAACTCCTCGAGCATGCCGAAGAAGCCGGGGAAGGAGACGTCGACGTGGTCGGCCCCCTCGATGGTTGTCTCGCCGTCTGCGACCAGTCCTGCAAGCGCGAGCGCCATGATGATCCGGTGGTCGTCGCGGCCCGAAACGGTCGCCCCCTCGAGTGCCGACGTGCCGCCGTGGATCGTCAGCGAGTCCTGTTCTTCGGTGGTCTCGACGCCCATCTTGCCTAACTCCTCGGCCATCGCACTCACGCGGTCGGTTTCCTTGTAGCGGACGTGCTCGGCGTTCGTAATCCGTGTGTCGCCGTCGGCGACGGCCCCCAGCGTCGCGATCGTCGGCAACAGGTCGGGTGTATCCTCCACGTCGACCTCGATACCCTCGAGTGACGCTCCGGAGACGTCGATCGACCCTGCGTCTCGGTTCCAGTCGACATCGGCACCCATGCGCTCGACGATCTCGACGATCGCGCTGTCGCCCTGTGCGCTGGGGTGGGCACCGTCGATGCGGACCGTCTCGCCCTCGGCGGCAGCGATCGCACCCGCCGCCAGCGGGTAAGAGATCGACGAGAAATCGCCGGGGACCGCGTACTCGCCGCCCGCGGGCGCGTAGGACTGCCCGCCGTCGACCGCGAAGCCGGTCTCCGTCTTGTGCGCGTCGACGTCGAAATCGGCGAGCACCTCGAGCGTGATGTCGACATAGGGCGCGGACTTGAGCTCTGTCTCGAGGTCGAGTTCGATTCCCTCGTCGGTGACCGCACCGGCCATCAGCAAGGCGGTGATGTACTGCGAGGAGACGTCACCCGGAATCGAAACCGCGCCGCCCGCGAGCGGACCGGTGACGACCAGCGGGGCCTGCCCATTCCCCCGTGTGCTATCCGCTTCCACACCGAGATCGTCGAGGGCCTCGAGCAGCGGCCCCTGCGGGCGCGAGCGCAGCGACTCGTCGCCGGTCAAGACGGTCGTGCCGTCAGCGAGCGCCGCCGCCGCGGTGACGAGCCGCATCGTCGTGCCGCTGTTCGCACAGTCGATGACGTCCGCCGGCACGTCGGGGCGGCCGTCGAAACCGTCGACCTCGAGCGTGCCGTCGTCGCGCTGGTCGACATCGCCGCCGAACAGTTCGACGGCGCGGGCGGTCGCCTGCGTGTCAGCGCTCCAGAGCGCGTCGCGGACGGTCGCTTCGCTGGCGTAGCCCGCTGCGAGGATAGCCCGGTGGGTGTAGCTCTTCGATGGCGGTGCCCGCACCGTCCCGGCGACGCGCGAGGGCGTGATAGTGACGTTCATGGTCGCCCTGTGGGGTGGCCCCGTCTTACCGATACCGATCCTGCGAGTCCGACCCGCTCGAGCGGATCGAAAGCGAAACCCCCTAACCCGCTCCGAGAGTGGGTGCGAGCATGCACGACGACAGCGAGGTCGCCGTCCTTCGGCTCGGCCACCGCCCCGGTCGGGACGAGCGGATGACGTCCCACGTCGGCCTGACCGCGCGGGCACTGGGTGCCGACCGCGTCCTCTTTCCCGACAACGCCGGCCAATCGCTCGAGACTGTCAGAGACATCACCGACCGCTTTGGCGGCCCCTTCGACGCCGAACTGACCGATTCCCCCCACGCCGTCATCCGCAACTGGGAGGGCAAGGTCGTCCACCTCACGATGTACGGCGAACGCGTCCAGGACGTCGACGCCGAGATCCGGACGGTCCACGACAGCGAGGGCGAGCCGCTCTTGCTCGTGGTCGGCTCCGAGAAGGTTACCTTCGATGTCTACGAGGAAGCCGACTGGAACGTCGGCGTCACCAACCAGCCCCACTCCGAAGTCGCGGGGCTGGCCGTCTTCCTCGATCGATTGTTCGAGGGCCGCGAACTCGAGCAGGAGTGGGCCGACGCCGATCGAACGGTGATCCCGATGGAGACGGGCAAGCGGGTCGTGCCGGCCGACGACGACGAGGAGCACCACGACTGAGGTGGTTGTCTCCTCGCGACGCGGCGAGACATGATGCGCGGGAGTTAACAAGACTTAATGGCTTCATGCCGTTACGTGTAGGCAATGGCTTTTGAGGACCTGCTCGAGGACCCAGTAATTCAGAAATATTTGCACGAGCTGGTCGGTCCCACGGGGATGCCCGTCGCAGCGGCACCACCGGACGGCGAGGTGACCGACGAGGAACTCGCCGAGGAACTCGACCTCGAGTTAAACGACGTGCGGCGCGCGCTGTTCATTCTCTACGAGAACGATCTCGCGACCTATCGACGGCTGCGCGACGAGGACTCGGGGTGGCTGACCTACCTCTGGACCTTCGAGTACGACAACATTCCGGAAAACCTAGAAGAGGAGATGTACCGGCTCCACGACGCCCTAGAAGAGCGCCGGGAGTACGAGCGCAACCACGAGTTCTACCTCTGTGAGATCTGTTCCATCCGCTTCGAGTTCGGCGAGGCGATGGACTTCGGCTTCGAGTGTCCCGAATGTGGCTCGCCGCTTGAATCGATGGAAAACGACCGCCTGGTCAACGCGATGGACGACCGCCTCGATTCGCTCGAGGACGAACTCAACATCGACGCGGACGCCTAATGGTCGTACTCGCAACCAAACTGTACGTCGAAGGTGACGCCCGCGAGCGCTCGCTCGATTCGTTGCGCTCGCTTGTCAACAACGAGGTCGGCGACCTCGACGTCGAATTCGATATCGGTGTGCGCCACGACGACTTCCCGTCGGTGACGATCGAGGGCGACGACGCCACCGTCGCGCGCAACGTCCTCCGCGAGGAGTTCGGCGAGATCGTCCCCGACCTCGAGGCCGGTGAGACCTACGTCGGCACGCTCGAGTCCTGGGACGACGACGGCTTCGTCCTCGATGCAGGACAGGGCGACGGCGTCCGGATTCAGACCGACGAACTCGGGCTCGGCCCGGGATCGGCGACGCAGATCCGCGACCGGTACGGGCTGGTCCAGCACATGCCGTTGCAGTTCGTCTACGGCGACGACGAACCGTCTCGGCTCGCCGAGGAGACACAGGACCGCCTCTACGAGTGGACCCGTGGCGACGGTCGCCTCAACGTCAACAGTGCCACCCGCGCGGAAGTGCGGGCCACGCTCAACCGAGCCGGTCACGCACAGGACTACGTCACCGTCGAGCGACTCGGCTTGCTCGAGCAAAGCGTCGTCTGTACCGAAGACACCGACCCGCCGGGGCTACTCGCGAGCGTCGGCGAGTATCTCCCGGCCGAACTGCGCTGTGTCGTTCCCTAGTATGAATCGCCGGCTCGTGTTCGCGACGGTCGCGGTCGCCCTGCTGTTGATGGGAGCCGGCTGTGCGGCGTTTTCCGGCGGTATCTCAGACGAGCAACTCGACCGCGAACAGAACTACAGCGACGTCCGCGGCGGCGACGCCGACGTCACGATCGCACTCGAGGACGGCGACCTCCTCGGCGGCGGTGAGTACCGAACCGTCTACGACTTAAACGGAACCGAGGAACTCTCGCTGTCCCAGTCGACGATCTACAGCCAGGAGCCGCTGGATATCTACAGCGTTCGCTACTGGTATCCAAACGGGACCGTGGTCAACGGCTCGGACCTCGAGATCGAACAGGGCGGATCGGAGACGACCGTCACCGTCCCCGACGAGAACGGCACGCTCGCGTTCTCGGGCGATGCCGGACGCAAGACGTTCCGGCAGCCAGCGTACGTCACAGGCTCCTACGAGGTGCGACTGCCCGAGAACCACCGCGCGTCGAACTTCCTGTTCGGTGAGATCTCGCCGAACGGATACGAACGCGAGGTCGTCGACGGACAGGTACGCCTCTCCTGGGACGAGATCGACGCGGATCGCGCGATCTCGCTGCGATACTACCTCGCGCGTGACATTCCGCTGTTCCTCGGCCTCGTTGGTGTGGTCGGATTCCTCGGTACCATCGGGATCGGCTACTACTACCGGCAGATCAAGCGACTTCGCGAACAGCGCGAGGAGTTCGGCATCGATCTCGACGACGATTCCGACGGCGGAGGCGGACCGCCAGGACTGCTGTAGTCGGCGTCCCGACACCGTCCGTGGTCTGGGACACCCTTACACTGCCCGGCAATGGCGATCTGAGTTACGTCTTCCCGACTGCCACCGCCTGCGAGCCCCTCGAGATCGACCGACGTGGTGAGTCTAGTCGTTTACAGCAGAGACAGGTTCCGACGCGTTGAGCGGTCAGCGATCGAATCGGCCTCATACGGACTCCCGTCAGTCAGTGGGACCGCAGAGCGGTCGCGGTCCCACGGTCGCTCGTGACTGCAGCCCGGCTCAGCCGTGCATCGTTCGCTCGTCGAGCCAGACGACTTCCCTGTCTGCGATCTCGATGCGGCCTTTGACGTATGTTGTGTTCACCTGTGGTGGCTCAACCGCGCCGAGTCGGATGTCGCTGGTCGTCCCCACGTCGTCGATGAGCCAGCCGTAATACCGTCCGTCGTCGTCAGTGGTATCGAAAGCCAGTAGTTTCGGTGCATCGATACGGGCCGTGGTGTGAAACGAGGCTCCGAACACCCGCGGGAGATCGACCACTCTGATCCGCTCGCCGGCAGCGGTGATCGCCCCCGCGTTCCACGGATCATCGGCGTCTGCGAGTGCGGAGTCGTCCGCGATCCCGAGAACTGAGGCGACCGACTCGGCGCTGACACAGTAGCGTCGGTCCTCGAGGTCGAACGTGAGGACGGTCACCTGTTCGTCGGCGGTTGCCCCATCGTGGTTCGGTGCCGGTTCCATTTGCTTTGAACACAGTCGACGGAGAAAATGAACGCTCCGAATCGTTCAACCAGCTGGTAACGACGGCGATATATAAACCAACTGAACACACACGTCGGAGTCAACGTTTTATTGGTGGGCTCTGATACACGAACAGGACGATGGCCCCGGATCTCTCAGACAAGCTTCTCGGAATCGATATCGATGGCGCCGACAGCTCCCGCGAGTCGGGCGGCGCCGACGGCGAGGACGAGGACTTCGTTCAGTTCGTCTTCGTCACCGTCGGTGAGTACCGATTCGCCCTGCCGGTCGACGTGGTCAGAACGGTCACGGAACCGCCCACGGAGGTGACTCGAGTACCACGAACGCCGCCTGCGATCGAGGGGCTGATGGACCTTCGCGGTGAGATTACGGCAGTCATCGACCCGCGGGTGCACTTCCCAACCCCCGAGGTCGAAACGGACCGTGAGCGACTGGTCGTATTCGACCGCCCGAGCGACCAGCAGTCGGCTGCGATCCGCGTCGACGACGTGCTCGGCGTCGAAGTCGTCTCCGAGAGCAACGTAATCGATGACGACAGTGTCGCCGACAGTCCCCTCTCCGGCGATGCCCTCGAGCATCCCCTAGTCGTCGCACTCGTCACGCAGGAACACGACCGATCCCAGTCTGACGAGACGACGGACGTGACGTCGGGTGGCTCCGATGACGGCGCTGGCGTCTTCGAGACTGGCATCGGTGACGCGACGGCGCTGTCGTCGGCTGATGACGCAGGTGGTGGGTTCGGCGGCTCGATTGGCGAGACGTTCGAGATCGAATCGGCAGAAGACGCCAGCGACGAACCCGATGTAAACGGGATCGATGACGGGACACAGGAGGTCGTCGTCGAGGCGACCGCACTTATTGATACTGAACGATTGCTGTTGGCGTCTGGCCAGCGGTGAGTCACTGGTACCGAACTGTATAGTCAGTGTGACACTCGGAGTAACAGATAGTAAATGCGCCGCCGCGACCGGACGCACTCGATACCGCGTTCGGAGCGGACGGTCCGGGCCGTCGACGAGGTTTATCACAACTGATAATGGGGAGACAGCATTTATGGTAGTTGTATTGCTACGAGAATTTGGTGTACTACTGAATGTCGACAGGGGTGCTCATCGTGGACGACTCTCATTTTATGCGAAACTTATTACGCCAGATTCTGGAACAAGAGTACCGCATCGTCGGAGAGGCGTCCAACGGGGCAGAAGCCGTCAAAATGTACAAAGAACGCGACCCCGACGTCGTCATGATGGACATCGTGATGCCCAAGTGCAACGGCATCAAGGCGACCGCGGCGATCAAGAAGATCGATCCGGACGCCCGTGTCATCATGTGTACGAGCGTCGGACAGCGTGAGAAGATGAAGCTCGCCGTGAAGGCTGGTGCGGACGGCTACGTGACGAAACCGTTCGAAGAACCCAGCGTCAGAAAGGCCCTCTCAGACGTCGTCGCTGCATGACGAGAGTACTCGTTGTCGACGACTCGAGGTTCATGCGGACAGTCATCGGCAACGCACTCGGCGAGGCTGGCTACGAGATCGAAACGGCAGCCAACGGCACGGAGGGCGTCGAACTCGCCGGGACGTTCGATCCAGACGTCATCACGATGGACGTCGAGATGCCCGAGTTAGGCGGCATCGACGCCGTTGAACGGATCATGACGACGAATCCGGCCCCGATTCTCATGCTCAGCGCCCACACCGAACGCGGGGCCGAGGCGACACTCGATGCCTTAGAGCGCGGTGCTGTCGACTTTCTGCACAAACCCGATGGCTCCGACTCGCGGACTATCGTCCAGCTCTCCGACGAGGTCGTCACGAAAGTCGACGAGCTCGCCGACGCGAACGTCTCGACGGTGGCGCTCGCGCGGGCGACTGCGACGGCCCACGCGACCCGCTCGAGACTCGCCGGCAATCAAGGGCAGGGCACCGCCACCGGAAACGCCGTCGCCGGCGGCAGTGCCGACGTGCAGGTACACGACGATCACGGGACGGGGACAGTCGGCCCGAACGCACGCCCCGGAATCGAGCCGTCGTCGGAGGCCGACGAGAACACAGCGTCGCTTCCCACCGAGCGGACGACCGCGCCGACGATCGTCCTCGGTGCGTCGACCGGCGGCCCGAAGATCGTCGAACGCCTGTTCGAGCAACTGCCGGTCGACCTCGAGGCGAAAGTGCTGGTCGTCCAGCATATGCCCCCCGGATTCACGGATCGCTTCGCCGATCGGCTCGACACACACAGCGCGTACGACGTCTTCGAGGCGTCCGACGGCGAGTGGCTCGAGCCCGGCGACGTCGCAGTCGCACCGGGTGACTCCCATCTCGAGGTTGCCACCGCGGTCGACGGCTGTCTGCGCTTGCGGCTCAGCGACGGCGAGCGAGTCCACGGCGTGCGACCGTCGATCGACGTGACGATGGAAAGCGCCGCCGAGGAGGTCACAAGCGGGCTCTGTGGTGTCGTGCTGACCGGGATGGGTTTCGATGGCGCGGCCGGTATCGAGGCGATCAAAGCCGCCGGGGGCGACACGATCGCACAGGATAAGGCCACGAGCCCGGTCTTTGGCATCCCCTGTCAGGCAATCAAAACCGGCTGTGTCGACACGGTCGAACCCGCAGACGGGATCGTCGATGCCATCGTCGACGCGCTCACGACGGACGGTGAGAACGATGACTGATTATCTGACAGACTTCGTGCAGGAAAGCGAAGAACGGATTACGGAACTGAACAACGCCTTGCTGACCCTTGAGCGCGATCCCGACGACGAGGATGCGATGGACAACATCTTCCGGATCGCCCACACGCTCAAGGGCAACTGCGGGGCGATGGGCCTGGAGTCGGCCAGCGACCTCGCCCACGCGATCGAGGACGTCCTCGACGCCGTCCGCGGTGACGACCTCGAGGTGTCCCCGGGGCTGATGGACGACATCTTCGACGCCGTCGACGAACTCGAGACGATGGTCGACGAGGTCGCCGCAGACGGCGAGATCGAGACCGATCCGTCAGCGACGATCGACGCGCTTCGGAGCCGCCTCGACGGCGCGGACGACGAGGCCGAGACGGGACTCACCGTCCCCTCGGACGACGAGATCGACGCGGTGTGTTCTCGGTTCGATCCGCCGGCTGACGACACCTACGATGTCTACCTCGCCCGGCTCGCGATCGCCGAGCGCGAGGGAGTCAACAACGGAACGCTAGTCGTCGAGGCGTTGATCGACGCCTTCGATCTGATCGGTACTGCTCCACCCCGGTCTCGGATCGACGCCGACGAGTACGGCGACCGCTTCGATGCCGTCTTCGCCACCGCCGTCGGCGAAGCCGCGATCGCCTCCGGGCTCGAGCCGGTCGACGAGGTCGCCGACTTCGAAATCGTCGACGTGACCGACCGGTTCGAGACCCCCGACGAGCCGGCCCAACCCGAAGCTGACGCCGGCCAGGGCGACGATATTTCCGCAGCAGAGGCCCAGGAACTCGAGGTCGACGAACTCCTCGACGAGTTCGACGAGTTCGACAATCTGGACGAACAGGTCGAGAACATCGACGACGACGACCTCGCGGCCTTCGACGACATGGGCGAAGCCGGCTCGTTCGATGACCTGCTCGACGACGAAGCCCTCACGGACGAACCGCTGGCCGACGACGGCACCGAGGCTGACGACGGTTCGGATGCCGAATCGACCGCGTCAACGGTAGACGAGGGCGATACGGAGACGGACGCCGAGGCCGACGACGTCGACGACGCCAGTGCGGTCTTCAACGAACTCAAAGACGAAGTCGAGATGGTCGGCTTCGACGAACTGCAGGACGAACTCGACGAACTTGAGTTCGACGAGTTCGACGACGAGGAAGAAGTCGGCATGGACGAACTCCTCGGCGAGGACGCCGACGACGAGTCGTTTCTCGAAGCCGAGGGTGCATCCGAGAGCGCGGTCGACGACGTGCTGGTTGATGCAGAATCCGACGACGTCGCCGACACCGATGCCGGCGGAGCCACCGACCATTTCGATGTCGATACGCTGGTCGACACCGACAGCGACGACCGTCACTCGTCGGACGAAGACGAGGCCGATCTCGAGCCGATCGACGGAGAAGACGAAGCCCCCATCGTCGACGATGGGGCGACAGCGACAGCCGACACGGACGAAGCGTCGGTCGCTGACGAGACGGCCAGCGAGGCCGCTCTCGAAGACGAGCCGTCAACCGAGACGATCGGCGACGAGGAGTCGACCGACGACGGTGACGAACCAGCGGTCGCCGATGAGGCTAATGTCGACGCAGACGACACCGGTTTCGAAGCTGCTGACGGGTTCGAGACTGCCACCGAGGCAGGCGACGATGACATCGACACCACCGACACTGGCTTCGAACCCGCCGACGGACTCGATCCCACCGAAGCAGACAATGACGGCGACGCTGTCGCCGACGAGTCGTTCGGGACGGACATCGATGACGCGTTCGAACCAGCGGATGCAGATACCGACGCGTTCGAGCCATCGACACCTGTCGATGACACGTTCGAGTCGACGAGCGACGAGTCGGATCCGTTCGAGTCGACGACTGCATCGTTCGACGACGACGACGTGTTCGCCGGGACCGAGGCGTTCGACAGCGCCGATGCTGGATTCGACGCGACGACCGACTCGGTGACGAGCGACGACTCGAGCGCGCAGTCGACGGCGTCGTTCGGTAGCGATGCGACCGATTCGAACGCCGGCGCGACCGATGACGGCGTTGTGCGGATCGTCGACGAACCCGACCTCGAGATTCCGGATATCGAGATCCCCGAGCGAGACGACGAGCAGGACGCAGACGACGAGGGAGACGAGATTCAGTCAGTTCGCGTCGACATCGAACAGATCGATACGCTCCTGACGCTCGTCGAAGGGCTGGTAACGAGCCGCGTTCGCCTCCGGCACGCCGCCGAGTCCGACAGCGATGACGGCGCGCTCAAGACGGAACTCGATGCGCTGTCTGATCTGACCGGCGACCTCCAGGAGACGGTGATGGACATCCGGCTGGTCCCCCTCGAGACGGTGACGAACCGCTTGCCACGGGTCGTCCGCGACATCGCACGCGACCAGGACAAGCAGGTCGCCTTCGAGATGACCGGCGAAGATGTCGAACTCGACCGGAGTATCCTCGATCGCATCGGCGACCCGCTGATCCATCTGGTTCGCAACGCCGTCGACCACGGGATCGAATCGCCTGACGCACGCGAGGCGGCCGGCAAACCCCCGGAAGGGGCCGTCGAGGTCCACGCCGAGCGCGAACGCGACCGCGTGACGATCACGGTCGAAGACGACGGGAGTGGCCTCGATCCCGACCGACTGCGGTCGGAAGCGGTCGACGCCGACGTGCTCACAGAAGACGAGGCAGCCGCGATGGCCGACGAGGAGGTCTACGACCTCATCTTCCATCCCGGCCTCTCGACGGCCGACGAGGTGACCGACGTCAGCGGTCGCGGCGTCGGCATGGACGTCGTCAAGCGGACGGTCGAGGACCTCGAGGGGACGGTCTCGATCGACAGCGAGGCGGATGCGGGGACGACCGTCACGATGACGCTCCCCGTGACCGTCGCGATCGACGAGATCCTGTTCGTCGAGAGCGGCGGCGAGGAGTTCGGCGTCCCGACCAAGGCCGTTCGCGACGTCGAATCCGCCAGAGCGATCGAAACCGTCGACGGCGAGGCCGTCCTCCCCGGCGAGGTCGGCGACTACCCGGTCGTCTCGCTGGCTGACGTCCTCGAGACGCCAGAGTCCGGTGTGGACGACGAGGGGATGGTCGTCCGCATCCGTGATGAGGTCCGCGAGGTCGCCTTACACTGCGACGAGATCCGCGGCCAACAGGAGGTCGTCGTCAAGCCGTTCGAAGGCTTCATGAGCGGCGTCCCGGGGATCAGCGGTGCGACGGTTCGGGGACGGGGAGAGGTAGTCAGTATTCTGGACGTGACGACACTATGAACGAACGCGAACATCCAACCCTACGGAGGAACCCATGACGATGATGGTCGACATTCGAAAGCTGAGCTTCATAAACGAGATGGCGAAAGTCGGAACGAACGGCGTCGCCGACAACATGAGTAAACTGACCGGCGAGGACGCCCAGATGGAGGTGACCAAGACGAACTTCATCGACGTTGACGACATCGAGTCCCAACTCGAGGGTGGGAAACGACTCGGCGTCCGCGTCCGACTGCTCGACGAACCGCACGGACACATCCTCATCCTCTTCCCCGAGACGAGCGCGAAGAAGATCACGGCGATCATGCTGCGTGACGTCGTCGACGATATGAACGACGTCTCCGGCAAGATGGCCAGAAGCGCCGTCGAGGAGATGGGCAACATGATGGCCAGCGGCTTCATCGACGGCTGGGCCGATGTCCTCGGTCGTGCGATCGACATCGCCGCGCCACAGCTCGTCTACGCACCCGCGGGTGACATCGTCACCCGGACAGCAAGTCTCGGCGGCGACGATCTCGCGCTGTTTTTCGATTCGGATCTGGCAGTCCCCAGCTACCAGATCGAAGCTGAGATCTACGCCTTCCCCGACTTGGAGGAATTCGTCGAAATGGTCAACGGTATCGACGTCCAAACCGCATGAAACTCGACGTCAACGCACTTGGAACGTTCTACCGGATGGCTCGAGAGGGGGCCGGCCTCGCGGCGGGGCGGCTCACACATATGCTCGGCGTCGAAACGCAGCTGGGCGTGACCAAACTCAACTTCATGCGTGGCGAAGAGATTCGCCACGATTTCGAAGACGGGTCCGAAAAGGTCGGCGTCCGGGTCAAACTGACCGGCGCGATCGAGGGGTACTCGATCGTCGTCTTCGAGCGCGAGAGCGCACTCCGGGTCGTCGAAACGCTGCTCTCGGAAGCGGGGCCGGACGCCGATGTCGACGCCGATGTCGGCGACATCGACGAGTTCGACGAGATGACCGAAAGCGCCGCGACCGAGGTCGGCCACATCATGAACAGCGGCTTCATCGACGGCTGGGCCGACGTCCTCGAGGCGGTCATCGATGTCTCGACGCCGGAGTTCGTCGAAGGGCAGACCGCCGAGCCGTTTTTCGGCGACATCGACGAGGCACCGTCCGACGACGATCTCGCCTTGCTCTTCCAGAGCCGGATCGAGACCGTCGGCACCGAGGTCGGCTTCAACCACTACCTCTTGCCGAAACGCGAGTCGATGTCGCGGCTCCTAGAGCGGCTTCGAACCAGCGACGGGATCGAATACGACAAACTCGAAGGCTTCGACCGGATGGCCGAACGAGGGGCCGAAGAGGTCGCCGAGACCGCGACGACGCTGACCGGGATCGACACTAGCGTCGAGATCCGTCGGCTCAACTTCGTCTCGCTCGAGGCGATCCCCGAGCAGGTAGCGAACGAGAAACTCGTTGGCGCTGCCTTCGAGTTCGACGGGATGCCGAGTGGCTATCTGCTCTTCTTGTTCGACGAGGAGTCGGCCCACGAGATCGTCGACGCGATGGTTCCCATGGAGGTCGACGAGGACGGCTTCGGCGAGATGGGGACCAGCGCGATCAAGGAACTGGGCAACATCATGGCCAGTGGCTTCCTCGACGGCTGGGCGAACGTCCTCGATACGACGATCGACCACTCGACGCCGGAGTTCATCCACGATATCGGCGCTGCGGCTGTCGATCCCGTCATCATCCAGCTCGGCGAAAACCAGGACTTTGCGTTCGTCTTCGACACGATCGTCGTCGCCGACGGTCGCGAGTTCGACTGTCAGGTGTACGCAATCCCCGACGAGTCGGATTTAGAACGGGCACTGAACAATCTCGAGGTCGATCGGATCGAGGAGACGCCGACGACGGCGGAGTTCCAGGAAGTCGATAACACATGAAGACCTACGGCACCGAACCAGGGGCACCGACGCCAGTCCAGGTCGGCATCTCGGAGCTGGCTATCAGCGACGGCGACGACACGCTCAAGTCCTACGGACTGGGGTCGTGTCTGGCGATCGCGCTCTACGATCCCAAATCGGGGATCGGTGGCTTGGCCCACGCCATGTTACCCGACGGCGATGCCGCGGACAACAGCGACCGCAAACCCGGCAAATACGCCGATACGGCGATCCGCGCCCTGCTTCGCCGGATGGTCGAGCAGGGTGCTCACTACACCGACGTCGAGGCGAAAATCGCTGGCGGCAGCGACATGTTCGAGTTCGAGAGCTTCGGCGAGGGCGTCGGCCAGCGAAACGTCGCCGCCGCGAAAGCCGAACTCGAGAAACTCGGCGTCCCCCTCGAGGCCGAAGATACCGGCGGTGACCACGGGCGAACCGTCGAGTTCACGCCGGGAACGGGAACGCTCATCGTCAAGACCTCGAACGGCGATAACGGAGTGACGGAGCTGTGATCGACGGCGCAGGTGATGCCAGTCTCGACGCCGACAGCACCGGCGACGACGGCGCGTTCACAGACATCCTCACGTTCGTCGAGGACGAACTGGCCTTCGCGACGAGCCACTACAACGACAGCTATCTCGACCGGCGGGTGTCTTCACGGATGCGTCGCACCCAATGTGAGACCTACGAGGCATACTTCGAGAAACTGCGAGCCAATTCCGACGAACAGAAGGCATTGCTCGAGGCACTGAGCATCAACGTCACGGGCTTCTTTCGCAACCCCGATGTCTGGTCGGGCATTCGAACGATCCTCCGGCGCCTCTCCGAGACGAACGGCACCGTTCGGGTCTGGAGTGCCGCCTGTGCCGACGGTCGGGAACCGTACTCGCTGTCGATGCTCGCCCACGACGACCCCCAGATCGACGACTCGTCGATCGCGGTTCTCGGAACCGATATTAGTGAACCGGCCCTCGAGACGGCCCGCAAGGGTGTCTACGAGGAGTCCCGGACCGTCGACCTAGACGACCAACTCTCCTTTCTCGACGACTACCATCGCTACGTCGACGTCGACGAGCGGACCTTCCGAATCAGCAACGAAATCAAACGAAACGTCCGCTTCCGCCGACACGACCTGATCAATGACGGCCCGAAGTCGGGGTTCGACCTCGTCGTCTGTCGCAACCTGTTTATCTACATCGACAACGCGTACAAAGAATCGATGCTCGAGACGATTGCGCGCTCGCTTCGACCTGATGGCTATCTCGTCATCGGGAAAGCCGAGACGATTCCACCGACGCTCAAGTCTGCGTTTACCGTCTGTGAGGCCCGCTTGCGCATTTACCAGCGGGACGGCGAGGCGACCCACGCCGGCTGGCCCGATCACCGCTCGAATTCCTGACGAACCCCACCGTTGTTTGTTCGGAAACTGGAAGCCAACCGGGCGTTACATGTCTGCTCACGGAATAGGTCCACCGAATGCCTTCCCTCGACCTTCGCTCGTTCGTTGCCCGCGCCGCGACGCTGGTCGATTCCTCGCCGCCGGCAACTAAACAGGAAACCCGCAACTGGCTCGTCGAGCCCTTCCTCGAGACGCTTGGCTGGAGCGTTCGTGCCGACTCGTGTCTGACCGACCATGTCGTCGACGACACCCCGCTCGAGTACGTCCTGACCGTCGAGTCCGTTCCTGCCCTGTTCGTCGCCGTCGAATCCGCCAGCGAGTCGCTCGATGGGTCGCGAGCGAACGCCCTCCAGTCGGCGATGGCGTGGTCCGGCGTCGACCGCGCGATCTACACGAACGGTCGCAAGTACCTCCTGCTGGCCGGCTCGAGCGAGGTCGACTACTGCGCGCTCGAACTCACCGATTTCGACGCCAACCAATCGGTGATCGAACGCTACTCACGTATGGCGCTCGGCCAGCGTCTCGGACGCCACACACGGGCTCACGTCGCCCGGCAACTCGCCGTCGAACGACCGACACTCGGCGAGTCGATCACCGACAGACTCGCCGACACCATCGACGAAAGCGACCCCTATACCGACGAACTCGAGGCGGCAGTCGACAGCCTGCTCGATCGACTCATCGTCGCGTTCGCTGGCGAGTCCCTCGAGACAACCGAGACGACGGCAGACATCTCGATACGATTCAGCGAGTCAGCGGGCACCGACGATAGTACGTCGGCTGTGACGGAGCCGGACGGTCGCGCGCCCCCCAACAAGCGAGCTGACGACGCGGCTCGAACAGGTGACAGTGACGACAGCGACGTATCCATCGCAGATGAGAGCGAATACGAAGCTGAGGCAGCGGCCGAAAACGGCGAATACGTCGCCCGGTTTTTCAACGACCGTGGCTCGATCGGGGCGATCGGTCACTCGACGTCGACGGGAGCCCTCGTCGAAGCCGCCGAGTACCTCTTCGAGCATGGCCTCTCCGGCGTCGAAGTGCCCTGGTCTCCGACGGAACTCGATGAAACAGTCTTGAATGCCGACCCCGCCCACGCTGATGGCTCTCCGATGGGCGCTCCGGCACAACTCTCGAACGGTCTCTGTCTCGAAACGGTCGGTGACATCGACGACCGTGCCGCTCGAGTGGAGGCGCTGGCCGAACGGGCGGGACTGCGAGCGATGCTGACGGGTGACTGGGACGAGAAGCAATAGCGTTCAGTAGTCGATGTCGACCGTCACGACGGTCACGGCCACCTGATCCGCATCGCACGTCCATTCACCATCGCCGTCCTCACCGATGGAGTTCCACGCTTGGTCGTACTTCGTCGTCAAGTTGTCGACATTGACCGTCACGTTGTCGACATCGTAGACCGTTCGGTTGCGTTCGGTCCGTGTTATCGTGACACCGAGCGTGCCGTCGCTCTGTATCGAACGACTCTCTGAGTTGATTTTCACGAGCGAGACGAGCGCCGTGTCCGAGTTACACGTGAGTGCCGGTTCCTCGAGAAAGACGCTGTTGCCGCTCTCAGTGGCTCGTATCAGGCCACCGCCTTCGTATGCGATTACGCCCGACTCCGTTTCATACGTGAACGTGCCGAGATCGTGCGACCCGTTGAGAGAGGTGCCATTGACCGTGATATTAACCATCGTCCCGCTATTGTCGGTCGTGATCGTCCCGCCCCGCAAAGAGAGTTCCCCGTATCGTTCCGTGACCCCATCGTATCTGAGCACGTCGTCGAAGTTCGCTGCGAGTGACTGCATCGCCCGTTGGGCGTTGTGAGACTGTTCGCCCTCTTGATACCCCTGCATCGCCATCATCCCGGTCGTCGACATCAGGATGACGGATCCGAGGATCATCGCGAAGACCAGCATGAACGCGAGTACGTCCGAGACACCACGCTCGTCGCCGTTTGGCGTCGGGTCGATACCAGCACGAGCACCCCCCATTAGTTTTCACCCGTGATCGTTATTTCAGTGCCGTCGTAACTGATCTCGATTCGTCCCCCGTGGACTGACTCCCCGCTATCGATGGCCGTCTCGTTCTTGATCGGCACGTATGCCTCCGCATCCGTCCCGTCAGCAGTCAGGTGGAGACAGGCGGTCGACCCGTCGAGCAGCGGAGCCTCCGCACACGTAGAACTGTCGAGCAGCGTCACGGTATACCTCGCGTTCCCGGCCTGCCGGGGTTGATCAGTTGTCACTGTCATCTGATCGCTCGAGGCCTCGATCGCCTGATCGACGACGCCGATGTCGTGTGCGATCCGTTCACCGATCGTCTCGAGCGAGGCCTCGGTGTTGCGATCCCGTTCCGTCTCGAGCATCGTACTGGCGCTGATCAAGAGCATGGCGACGAGGATGGTCGTGATCCCGAGCGCCAGGACGTGTGTGATACTGATCGAGACGCCGCGCTCTCGAGTTTTCGTTTCGATCATGCTGGACAGTCCTCAGTACCGTTGATCGTCAGATTTTCTTTCGTGTATGTTCCGTCGGCTGAATCGTATTCAATTGTTATATTGAACGCACTCGAGTTTATACGGTTAGAGCTAATAGAAACGATTGAAGATTCTGAGTTAACTGTTGTATTTTGATAGGAAGTGCTGAATTTTGAGAGGTTCTTTTCACTGGCATTCCCCGGGTCTTGATCAATCAGACACCCGATACCGTGTTTGATCTCTTGTTCAGTCACGCTCGCATCGCTCACACCCTGTCCAGTCGTGACAGACGAGAGCGTCTCGGTGTAGAGGACGCCGTTGAAAACGACGACAATCCCGAGGATAATAAATGCCAGCGAGAGCGCACCGATAAGGATCACCTGTCCGCGCGTTCGGTCGTCGCTTACCATACGATCACCCTGATTTCGACCACGTTGTAAACCGGACTCTCCGTATTCTGTTCTGGAATCACAGGATTATCAACCGCTGGGAGGCGTTCCTTAGAGCTACCCGTCGTGTTTTCTACATTATATAGCGTGACAGTATAACTCGCCGTCACGGCGCCCGACGGCGGGCTCCCCTGATACAAGAGCGTCTTGTGATCGCGTTCGGCAGTACCGTTTTCGTAGTGTGCTTCAACGTTGTAATTCTGCCCGTTCTCAGCGAATCGTTCTTCCAATATGTAACCAAGCGTGAAGTTGCCTTTGAAATTCTTCGCCGTGTACGTCACGTTGCCATCTACTTTTGGACCCGACGCGTTTTCGAATTCACCGTTGGTAGTGTTCCAGTGACGGATCATATGCGAGAGCCCCTCACTTTCGTTGTTCGCAGCGACGACTAACGCATCCTGGGCCTCCTGTTGGACCTGTGCCTGGACCGTCCGGTCGTTTAACCCACCCGTCGTCGGCGTGATCACTGCCGATTGGAGTGCAAACAGGACTGCCATCAGGACAACCATCGCTCCGATGAGTCCCTCGAGCGTGTAGGCCTGTCCCCGATCACCACCGGACATCGCTGTGGAGTCTGCTCGAGACATATGATCACCATACCCTCACGATAAGTCTGCATGCGGGATCACAGCTGCCGTGATCAGTGGTGATGATTCGGGCCGAACTGGCCGCCGACTGGTTGTCGTAGATATCGCCGCCGGACCACTCGTCTGAAGGTGTAAGGATAGTCCCATTCTCGAGACGCACGACGGTCACGTTCACATTATCCGTTTGGCGAAGCCCAAGCTCAGCTGTCAGGTCATCTTTCGTGTATGTTTTGTTGAATTCATCCGCACTGATATTGTTGGCCGTTTCCGTCGATGTATTATTGATCATGTGACTCGCGATCCGATCTGCCTGTGCCGTCTCTGCACCACTGATTGACGAGTCAAACGGCATCATGATCGTCGGCAGAAACGAGAAGACGAACGCGATCGCCAGCAGGAAAATCCCGATTCCGACGGCGAAGTCTTGGGTGGTCTGCCCACGGTCGGTCGATCCGCTCGAGACGGTATCCGACCGCTGACGTTTCGTCTGACACCGACGCCGCTCGTTCGGTCGTTTCCACGTCATGTTAGGCCACCAGTGTCCAGCCGATGAGTGCGACCGAGGACAGCCCGATAACGTATTTCAACCCACTCAGCAGGTCGGCATCCCGAATGTAGCCACAGATGAATCCGGACATGATCGCCTGAAGCGTCACCGCGTGGAAGAACAACACCGACAGCATGTCGACATCGATGTTCTCGCTCAAGTTCGCTCCGCTCATCGCTCCTCCACCCGCTCCACTGGCACTGCTCGCACCGCTCGCACTGGCTCCACCACCACCGGAATTCAGTCCGGCCATCGTGTCGATGAACTGTGTTTTGAGAATCGCAATCACTGCCAGCACCGTCATAAATGTCATAATAATGATTACGATCTGCATGCGCGTGCGCGATTTGCGCTCGCGCTCGATGTCGTCGTGGTTCTCACTTGCACGTGCAGCCGTCCGAAGCACGTCCGAGATCTGATTTGAAGCCTCCTGGGCCTCAGTGATGAGCCGCGTCGTCCGCGCGAGGCGTGGGATGTGATACTTGTTGTTGAACTCGATGAGCGCCTCCGTCAGGTTCATCCCGTAGTTGACCTTCGTATACATCATCTCGAACTCACGAGCGAGCTTTCCGCTCGTGGTATCTGAGACGGCCTTGAGCGACTCGAGCAGCGTCAAGCCAGTGTCGTTCGAACTCGAGAGCTTCCGCAGGTCCTCCGAGAGTTTGTTGACGACCGCGTTTCGATGGCGAACGTTCCACTCGCGAAAGATCGCAAGCGGCACCGTCGTGATATATAACGGCAAGTAGAGGTAGATGACTGTCCCCCAGATCGGTTTCTCGAGGAGCTGTCCCCACGACGTCGGTGCCGATCCGGTCACCATTGCCGTCACGACGATGAGCACCGAGATGGGGCCGGTCACGACGAGCGTGATCAATGGATGGTCACGGAAGAAGAGGTGGGGTTTCCGCAGCACCTCGAGTGTCTCGTGGGTCCCCTCGCGGTTTTTGATCCGATCGAACACGCGGTGCTCGCCGGTGAACTGCTCGACGAGTCCGAGGCTCAACAGCCCGTCGTTTTGTCCAGTTTCGGTCCGCTGGTCGGTCGCTCCCATCGAAAGGTAGCCGTCACCGGGTTCGTCGTGTTTGACCGTCGAGACGAGGACGAGAAAGCCGACCCCGATCATCGGAATCAGCGCGTAGACGACCATATAGAGCATCTGGTCCGTCACGCTGGCGTTCGGGATCATCTTCATCACGACCATGATGATGATGAGCAACAGCGGGAACAGCGACAGCGTCATGTACATCTCACCGAATAGCTCGAGCGTCTCGAGGGTGAGCTCCTGTTCCTGCTTTGCCGTGCGCATGTGCTTTTCTTTCTTGTCCTCGAGGAAGCTCTCCATGTCACCACCACTGTTGACGATCGAGAGCATGTCCGTCAGGAACTGTGAGAGGTCGTCGCTGGGCGTCTCGAGGGCCTGTTTCCGGATCGCCGTCCGGTAGTCGATGTCGAAGTACTCGGTCTCTTTGACAATGCTCTGAAACTCCTTTGCGACCTCGCCGTAGGTGTCGTCGGCCTGGGCCATCGCCTCGATGATCTCGAGTTGGTTCAGACCGCCGACCGACAGCGCATACATGAACGACACCGAGTCGGTCAGCAGCATGTTGATCTCGCGTTTGCGGGTCGAGGCGCGCGAGTAGGGTATCGAGACCATCAAGCCGAACCCGATCGCGAATCCGATCGAACCGAACAGTAGTCCGCTGAAGAAGACGACCGCCGGCACGCGAAGCATCTCGATGATCGTAAGCAGCAGGCCGTTGCCGACCGGCATACCGATGAGCGGTTCGTTCGAGAGGAAGCCGAGCGCGAAGAGACCGTAGCCAAGCAACAGTCCGATCAGCCAAAGGCTCAGCCCGCTGATCGTTCCGATACCAAGCGATCGAGAGAGGTACAGTTCGACCGTATCGGTCATCCGCGCCTGGGAGAGTTTCGTCTCGACGTCAGCGACGAACTCGCTGTCGTCGCTGAACAGGCGATCGTACAGCGGATAGAAGCGATCTCCCAGCGCATCGGAACTCGCCGACATCCCAGAGCCGCCACTGCTGTCGGTTTTCAAACTCATGCGTCTCCGTCCTCGTCGGTGTCGTCGTCAGTCTCGTCTTCGGGCTCGAAGATCCCCGTGTTGCTGTCGGCCAGTGCGTCGTCGGTGTCCGTGCTGTCGTCTTTGAAAATCGATCCGTCGTCGCTCGTCTCGCTGCTGTCGAACAGCGACCCGTCGTCGCCGTCGTCTGTATCTGCCTCGCCATCGCTGAAGATCGAATCAGTCTCGTCGCCGAATATCGACGTGTTATCGTCTCCGTCGGCATCAACTGGTGTCGACCGGTCGGCTGACGTATCAGCCTCAGCTGACCGTGTCCCACCGGCAGGGTCCGTTGAGTCAGCCGCGTCCGCCTGACCCCTGGGCGGATCCGACGTGTCGCCCTCGATGTCAATCGTCGGTGACTCCGGCTCGGGTTCCGTCGTCTCGTCCCCATCCATCGCCGGTTCGTCGGTGATGTCGATCGTCGGTGGCTTCGGTTCGGCCTCATCGCTCGAGGCCGCATCCGACTCGTCGTTGTGCTGTGTGCCGGAGTCGCTGTCCGAACCCTCATCGGACGACTCCGGATCGAAGATCGAATCGAGATCGTCCTCCGGAAACATCGACTCGAATCCGGAGGCGTTCGCGTGACCAGCCGCCTCTTCGCTGTCGCTTGCTTGATCGCCGTCCGTGTCGTCGAGTTCGTCTATCGTCTCACCCATGTCGTCGAACAGTCCGACCAGATCCTCGCCGTCGGCGTCGCCAGTGTCATCTTCCGGAGAGGTTGTCGACTCGGGTTGTGCCTCGTCGGTTTCGTCGGTCGGTTCCGCGGACTGACTCGCAGCAGTCGAGCCTTCGACCGACATCGGTTGGCTCTCGTCGGTTGGCAGTTCCGTCTCGACGCCACGGTCGCTGTCAGTCGCCTCGAGAGCTGTCTCTGGCGATGCAGGTGACTCGCTGTTCGAGTCGGTAGCCGGTTCGGCTTCATCGGCGATTGGTGCCGGCTCGAGTGCGCTTGGGCCATCGTCGGCTTCGGCGGCAGTTTCAGCGCCGGCTGCATCGGCTGTCGAATCAGCAGTGGCCGCCGTATCGTCGTTGCGCTCTTCGTCGGATCCGATGGCGAACCCGGTGTCTTCGCTGAGCCACGCCGGTTCGTCGCCGATGCCCTCGTCACCGACGGCGAACGCTGTCGAGTCATCGCCGAGTTCCCACTCGTCCTCGTCGACGTCGTCGTCGACGGCACCGGCGAAGTCGAACTCGTCGATGTCAGCGCGATCGACATCGATGGAACTCTCTTCCTCAACGTCGCCGAGTGCGCTCGCGAGACCGCTTGGTACCTGTCCCCGGTACTCCTCGAACAGCGACTCCTCGGCCCGCTCTAAGATGTCCATCGAGAGGTTGTACGTCTCGTTCGTCGCCTCCGGACGTGGGACGAGCTCTTCTTTCTCCTGATCGACGTCGATCAGAACGCTTTCCATCTCACGGAGGTCCTCGAGACTGTCCTCGAGTTGGCCGTTCGCGATCAGTGTGAGAATGGTGTCGGGATCGTTGATGAACGCTTGCACTGTCGCGGCGACCTGCGCGTACGTGTTCAGCCCGTTCTTGATGAGATACGCGAGGATGACCTCTCGTTTGAACAGTTCCTCCTTGAGTTTCTCGTTGCTCCAGCCGCGGTCGAACTGGATCTCCTCTAAGGTGTTCGAGTCCCCCATCTTGAGGTACTCGTCGGTCTCGGCTTGCCACTGGTAGACGTCCTGAACGTTGATCTCGTCGTGTTCGGCATCGTAGTGGTTGATCTCGGTCAGTGACTTGTTCCGGCGGACCTTTCGGCCCTGCACCCGCGTCTGAGTCTGGATGGAGACCAGATCCAGCGCGGTGAACATCGTCTTCGAGACGTTGATCGGGTCCGTCGTGAACCGCTTGAGGACTTCGTCGACGGAGTCGGCGTGGAACGTCGTGTAGGTGGTGTGACCCGTCGACATGACCTGGAACAGCGTCCGACCTTCCTCACCACGGATCTCACCCATGACGATGTAGTCGGGGCGCTGTCGCAGTGCGGCTTCCAGCAGGTCGAACTCGTCGACGTCACCCTGCTCGTCGTCGGCAAACGAGGGTCGAGTGACGCTTGCGATCCAATTTCGCTGGGGGAGTTCGACCTCGCGGGTGTCCTCGATCGAGACGATCTTCGCACTCGAGGGAATAAACAGCGACACCGCGTTTAGCGAGGTCGTCTTCCCGGACGCAGTACCGCCGGCGAAGATCAGGCTCTTGTGATTTTCGATGGCGAGCCACAGAAACGCCATCTCGTCCAGACTGAAGGTGTTCCAGTTGATGAGGTCGATCGGAGTAAACGGAACGTCCTTGAACTGTCGGATGGTGTAGTTGGTCCCGTGGTCGGAGACTTCCTTGCCAAGCGTTAGCTGGGCACGCGAGCCGTCAGGCAGCGTTGCGTCGACCTGCGGAAGCCGCTTGCTGATCCCCTTTCCGGAGCGCTGGGCGAGTTTGACGACGAAGTCGTCGAGTTCGTCTTCGCCGTGGTAGACGTTCGAGATGATCTGTTCGTACTCGGAGTGATAGACGAACACCGGCGAGTTGTAGCCGTCGACGGAGATGTCCTCGACGTTGATGTCGTGTTTGATGCCGTCGATGCGCTCGTAGCCGATGAAGTCGCGTTTGAGCAAATAAAGTAGCTTCTCAACCTGATACTCGCTTAGCGTGTCCGGATCGTCCGCGAGAATCGCTGGCTCGGGGCGTACCTCGATCCCCTCGAGCTGACGCGGGCCATCTTCGGCGTCAGCCTCGTCGTCCTCATCGTCGAGCAGTCCCTGCAGCGTCTCGAGAATTCCTTTCGACGTGTCATCCGATGTGGCCTCGAAGAGATCGTATCGCTCGAGAAGGCGTCGGGCTTCGTCCTCTATAACCGTTCGTCGGCCATCCTCCGTGGCTTTCTCCTTGATGCCCTCTTCGGCGTACTTGATCGCCGTCCTGAGCTTGCCCGAGAGGAACTCCTTAAGTTCCTCCTCGATCTCGTTCTGGTACGGCTCGACCATGTAGTACTTCTTTTCGTTCTCTTTCTCCGAATGGAAGATCACGACGAAAGCATAGGGTTTGTTCACCCAGTAGCGCTCGACCTCGCGAAAGTGGGTCTTTTTCTCCATCGGGACGGCCTTCTCGAGGTCGTAGCGGTTCGAGACAGTGGTGTTGTCCGCAGCCGTCGAGAAGAACTCGTCCTCGTCGATGTCTTCTTGGATGTTGACCGTCCGCTCTTCGACGATGTCGTCGAGCTCGAGGGCGGCGTCGTTTCCGGCTGCAAGCCGTTGCTCGAGCGTGTCGGGATCGAAGCCGAGTGACTCCTCCTTGTCGTGGCGAACGATGTGGCCGTTGCTATCGCGTGGACGACTCCCGTCGTCGTTGTAGTAGTATTCCCACTTGTAGTGTTCCCACGTCCAGGTGTCCTTGACGACCGGCGTCGTCTCTGGATCGACGTACTCGAGGAAGCTGTCCCAGAGCGTGTCCGCGTTGTCGCCGGCGATCGGCACGACGTGGTCTGCGAGGTCGTCCGGATGATGGCCCAGATACGTTTCCGGATCGAACTCGACTTGGTTCCAGTCGTCTCTGCTGGGAACCGTCGTCTCGATTTCCTCGTCGGTATCGAGCCCGAGCTGGTCGTCCGCATCGGCTGGTTCGGGCTCGTCCGGATAGAGGACGGATACCTCGTCACCATACCCGTACTCGTTCATGAACTCCTCCCACGTGTACTCCCCGACACGGACGGCCGAGTTCGTGCTCGGCCCTGCTTCGTGGGATTGTGCTTCTTCCGACGCAGAATCGGACGCCTCCCCCTCAGAAAAGTCCCCGGCATCCGATTGGTCGGCTTCGTCAATAGCCATTACATTCATACTGAAGTTCACCCCTCAAAAAATTCATCCGCCCATTACCATTTCTGATAATTTTCTCCGACTGTTTTTGACTGACCGGCCCCTGCTTGCTGGCAATCTCTTCAATTCATAAGTCTGACTCTTCGTCTCATCGCGGCCCGGTCGGTTTGATGACCACTGGTACTGTCCCACGGTATCCATTCTCATTGGAACGATCGTCTAGCAGCAACTTCGCTTCGAACCGACGGGATCGTGGTGGTTTCAGACGGGCTGCTGTTCCGCTGGCCCGACCCGAACGCAGGCGGTCACGGGCACACCGGATCCACTGCAGGCAGCCGTCTGACGGCGGTCCGTCTCAGTTCGAGGAGGGCAACTGGGCAGCAATTACGGTGAGACACACTCGAGAGACCGTAGGCGTAGCGGCCCGCTCGCCACTATGTGGCTCGCTGCACGGGCGCGACGGGATTCGAACCGTAATCAGACGTGCTCGCGATGCTGCGCGCGCCTGGTAGGGTTTCGAATCTCCGTGCTCGTCCGCTCCTCACGTCCGTTCGTCGCGGACGGGCGTGGCGGGATTCGAACCCACGATCAGAAGGTTAGGAACCTCCTGCCCTCTCCGCTAGGCCACACGCCCCGGCGTAAAAGAATCGTCAGTTGGGTTCTGTCTCGACGTCCGTCTCTTCCTCGCTGGTTACCGGCTCCGTGTCGACGAACTCGTCGTCGTCACCGCCAGCACTCTCGTCGTAGTCTCCGGACTCGCGCATTTCCTCGAGTTCCGATTCGACCTTTTCGCGCCCTTTCTGGAATTCACCCATGGCTTCACCGGTCGACCGTGCCAGCTTCGGGATCTTGTTGGCTCCGAACAGCAAGATGGCAAGGAGCAGGATGACGCCCAGCTCCATCGGCCCGAATCCGCCGGGGATGAACAGCGGTGTTAGTTCGGCTTGCATTTCTACGCACAGCTTGTCCACTGGCAATTATAACCTTTTTGGACCACTTAGGTAATCAAGCGGCCACGACAGTCCGTCTACGAACGAGATTCGCCGAAAAATGAATCGACACAGCTCGAGTATACTCTCGTCTCATACGGTCTGCTGTCACGATGTCCCGGTGGGACCGCAGTGCGGGCCGCGGTCCCACCGGCACTGACTGACAGGAGTCCGTATCAGCGACGGGACCGCTGACTGCCGTCCGTCGAAACCGTTCCGCGAACGAAACTGTCTTTCCCGCGTGGTTGCAACGGACTGACGATGGTAACGACCGGAGACGCCGCACCCGATTTCACCGCACCGCTTGCGAACGGCGACATCGAGGAGTTCACCCTCTCGGAACGGCTGGAAGACGACGCGCCGATCGTCCTGGCTTTCTTCCCCGGCGCGTTCACGAGTGTTTGTACGACCGAGATGTGTACGTTCCAGGATCGGCTGGCCACCTTCAACGACCTCGACGCCAGCGTCTACGGTGTCAGCCGGGACTCGCCGTTTACGCTCAACGAGTTCCGTGCACAGAACGACCTCGAGTTCGGCCTGCTCAGCGACTACAACAAGGAGGTCGTCGACGACTACGACATCGAGATGGACTTCGCCGATCTGGGCGTCTACGGCGTCGCCAAGCGCTCGGTGTTCGTCGTCGACGGCGACGGCGAGGTCGTCTACTCGTGGGTTAGCGACGACCCCGGCGTCGAGCCCGACTACGACGAGGTCGAGGCAGCAGTCGAGAACTGCTCCTAACGACCACCTGCGGACCAGCCTGCCACCCGTCGCAGAACTTTTTTAGTCCGCACCCGAGAGATCAGTATGAGCGATTCTGCCGCCGACGAGGATTCCCGCCGTGTTTACTCTCCCGACGACGACCACGCGTTCCCCGATGAGAAGCTCAACCGAGTCCTCGAGTACATCAAGGCCGACGAAGAGATCGCAGCGTACCTCGAGGCACAGAACATCAACGCGGTCGATCGGATGCGATACAACGACCACGGGACGAAACACATCGAGATCGTCCGCAACCGGGCGCTGTGTCTGTACGACCTGCTCAAGGTCGGCAACGTCGATTTCAACGGGGCTCGCCAGCAGGGACTGGCCGAGGAAGACGAATCTGTCATCATCGCGCTCGCGGCGACGCTCCACGATGTCGGCCACGTCGTCCACCGCGACAGCCACGCCTACTACTCGATCCCGCTGGCGGCAGACATCCTCGAGCGGGTCCTCCCCGAATTCTACGATGTCGCCGAGACCGTCCGAATGAAAGGCGAAATCCTCCACGCCATTCTCTGCCATCACACCGCCGAGACGCCGCTGACGACCGAAGCCGGCGTTATTCGCGTCGCCGACGCCCTCGATATGGAACACGGTCGCTCTCGCATTCCCTACGAGTCCGGCGGTCGTGGGATCAACACCCTCTCGAGTCAGGCGATCAGTCGCGTGTCGCTCCAGCAGGGCGATACGACGCCCGTCATGGTCGAGATCGAGATGACCAACGCCGCCGGCGTCTATCAGGTCGACAACCTACTCAAAGCCAAACTGAAAGATTCCGGCCTCGCAGATCAGATCCGGATCGTCGCCGTCAACACGAACGAAAATCGCGAGCAGTTGGTCGAACGGATCGAGCTCTAGCGGACTCGAATTCGGCTCGATGAACCGCTACACTGACTTACAGCCAGCCGTATAGGAAACGCAATGTCGACGCAGCTTACGGTTTTGGCGCTTCTGACCGGGTTGGTCACCGGTGGACTGTTTCGATTTCTCAATATCCCGATCCCTGCACCGCCGGAGCTTCCCGGTCTCATGGGTATCGTCGGGATCTATCTCGGATACAGGGTGGTCGAGTATTTCGGCGTCGGTGTCGATCTCCTCGAGACGCTCGGCCTGTAGCTCCAGAAGGCCCGGTTACGCTGACCGGACGCTCACCGAGAGCCGCATCGCAGCCCAGATCAACAACAGAATCGCCGCGGGTGCGAACACAGTGGCGACGAACGGCAGCAGGGTCGGTGGGAGGTAGCTATAGAGGAGAACGCCAGTCCCGACGAGCAACAAGACGAGAACCACGGGGGCTCGCCGGTCGGTTCGATCGTCGTCCATAGCGAGGACATGGTACGACGGACCTATAAACCGTTCTACTCGAGGCGTCGATCGCGCTGAAAAATCGGAATCTGAATCGCGAGGTTAGTAGCTTCGCACTTTCGGCTCGTAGGTCTTGTTCTCTCCCTCGAGGATGACCGGGCGATAGAAGATCGAGGGTTTGCCGTCGTCCCAGGAGACGAGCGTGTGTTTGAGCCACTCCTCGTCTTTGCGTTCCTGGTGTTCCTTGCGCCAGTGAGCGCCACGGAACTCGTCACGGACGAGCGCACCGAGTGCGATCGTCTCGGCGACGTCGATCAGGTTCCGTGTTTCGATGGTCTGCTGGAGGTCCGTGTTGAACGTCCGCGACGGGTCGTCGACGTAGACGTCCTGATACTCTTGGCGGCACTCGCGGATGATCTCCAGCGCCTTCTTGACGCCCTCCTCGGTCCGGAAGACGTTGACGTAGTCGGTCATCGCCTGCTGGAGCTTCGCGCGGATCTCGGAGTGTTGGATGCCGTCGTCTTTGTCCATCAGTCCGTCGACGCGCTCGCGGGCCGTCTCGACGTGTCGCTCGAGGACGCCCTCTGCATCGACGGAGACACCGCCGTCGGCGGCGACGCCGCCGCTCGTCTCGAGTCCCGCTGCGCCGGGGGCAACCGGGAACTCGGTGTCGGTTTCGTCCTCGACGTCGTCGCCGTAGCCGGTCTTGATCTCGGCCTCGCCGAGGTCGCCGCCGGCAGCGTGGTAGCCAGCGCGCCGACCGAAGACGATCAGTTCCGGCAGGGCGTTGCCGCCCAGTCGGTTGCCGCCGTGGACGGAGACACAGGCACACTCACCGGCAGCGTAGAGGCCATCGATACAGGTCTGGCCGTTCTCGTTGACCTCGATGCCGCCCATCGCGTAGTGCTGGCCGGGTTTGACCGGCATCGGCTCGATGAGACCGTCGACACCCTCGAAGTCCTCCGCGAGGTGCAGAATGTTCTCGAGGCGGTCCATGATGCGCTCTTCGCCGAGGTGGCGCATGTCGAGGTGGACGTACTCGTCGTCGACGCCACGGCCCTCGTTGACCTCCGTGAGCTCTGCTCGAGCGACGACGTCGCGGCTGGCGAGTTCGCCGGAGTTGTTCGCGTAGCCGTGCTCGAACATGAAGCGTTCGCCCTCGTTGTTGTAGAGGATGCCACCTTCGCCACGGACACCCTCGGAGATGAGGACACCCGTCGACGGCAGCGACGTCGGGTGGAACTGGATGAACTCCATGTCCTCGAGGGGGACGCCCGCACGATAGGCCATCGCCTGTCCGTCGCCGGTACAGGAGACGGCGTTGGTCGTGTGGTCGAACGCCTGGCCGGGGCCACCGGTCGCGAGGACGACGCCCTCGTTGGCCTTGAAGCCCTCAATCGTACCGGATTGAACGTCGTAGGCGACGACGCCGTGACACTCGCGGTCGTTGGGGTCGTCTTCGTCGGTCGTCGCCAGATCCATGACGTACCACTCGTCGTAGACCTGAATGCCGCGTTTGACGACCTGTTCGTACATCGTGTGCAGCAGGTGATGGCCGGTCTCGGCACCAGCGTAGGTCGTCCGCGGGTACGAGAGGCCACCGAACGGTCGCTGTGAGACAGTGCCGTCTTCCTCGCGGGAGAACGGCATCCCCCAGTGCTCGAGGTTGATGGTCTCTTCGGGGGCGTCCTGGGCGAGGGTCTCGACCGCCGGCGCGTCGCCGAGGTAGTCCGACCCCTTCATCGTGTCGTAGGCGTGGAGTTCCCAGTCGTCGCCTTCCTGTAAGGCGGCGTTGATGCCACCTTCCGCAGCGCCAGTGTGGCTGCGGACGGGGTGGAGCTTCGTGACCATCGCCACGTCGGCTCCCGCTTCGTGCGCTGCGACCGCGGCTCGGAGGCCGGCACCGCCGGCGCCGACCACGATAACGTCGTGTTCGTACATGATTACCAGAACTTCAGGTTTTTCTTGACTGCTTCCCGCTTGAGCTCCTGAATGTGCTCGGTGAGCGGAATGTCTTTCGGACACACTTCGGTACAGGAGAACTGGGTCTGGCACCGCCAGACGCCGTGTTCCTGTTCTAAGATGCGGAGTCGGTGTTCTTTGATATCCGCTTCCTCGCGGTCGTCCATCGCGAACTTGTAGGCCTTGTTGATCGCCGCAGGGCCAAGATACTCGTTGTCGCCGGCTGCGATGTTACACGAGGACATACAGGATGCACACCAGATACAGCGCGTGGACATCTTGACCTTCTCGCGGTTTTCACGCGACTGGCGCTGTTCTTCGAGTTCGCTCGCGTCGGGCGTGTCTTCGCTCTTGAAGTACGGCTCGACGGCGTGCATCTGGTCGTAGAAGTGGTCCATATCGACGACCAGGTCCTTGACGACCTCCTGATGTGGCAGCGGCTCGATGCGGATCGGCTGCTCTAAGTCGGAGATCTGGGTCTTACAGCCCAGTCGCTGCTTGCCGTTGACGAAGAAGGCGTCGGAACCACAGACCGCCTGCCGACAGGAGTGTCGGAACGTCAGCGACGAATCGTACTCGTCGCGGGCGTACATGACCGCGTCGAGGACGGTCATCCCCTTCTCGAAGGGAACGTGGAAGTCGTCGAATCGGGGTTCCTGTTTTGCCGCGACCTCGGGGTCGTAGCGGAACACCTTGATGTGGACCGTCTCTCCATCGATTTCGGCCTGGCTTTCGTCACGCTCGTCGACCATGCCGCCGCCTTTTTGCTTCTCGGCTGCCGGAGACTCCGCGCCTTTCATCTCCGGGTCTTCCGGTGCTTCTTGCGTGTCGGGTTCGGCTTGTTGCGTGCTCATGTTAGATCATTTCCCCCATCACGAGTGCGACGTAGGTCCCCTGTGCGACGAGTGCGAGCCCGGCAAGGGTCAGCACCGCCAGGATGACCTTCTTCTGGGTGCCCTTGAGGCCCTGGTTGACCAGCGCGTTGTAGACGCCGTTGACGCCGTGGAACGCGGCGGTGACCAGGAACAGGACCATCGTCAGGAGGTAGCCGATGTTCTCCATTCGGGCCTGAGTACCCATGAAGGTTACCTCGTACGCGTGGTTGACGAAGTGCAGAAGGAAGAAGTGGAAGGCGAGGACGACGACGAGAAACGCCGCCGTGATTCGCTGGAAGAACCAGCCGGTCCCGCCGGGCGTAAACGAGGAGTATCGTTCTGCCATTAGAGACTCACCCCCGTCAGGAAGGTCGGGACGCTGGCGACGGTGATCGCACCCGTCAGCACCAACGAGGCGTAGAAACTCTTGTCCTGTGCCTCGAGTCCGACGCCCAGATCGACCATCAGCAGGCGGAGGCCGTTCAAGATGTGGAAGACGGCCACCGCGAGCAGGCCGATCTCGAGCAGCCGGATGAGGAACAGGCTCTCGAGTCCCTGCAGCGTCGTGGTGTAGACGTCCGTTTCGCTCATGATTGCCGCTTCGTTACCGGCTGCGCCGAGAGAAGTGCTCAGCACGGAAATGTGGGTAAACAGGTAGCCGATCAGGATCCATCCGGTGAACTTGTGGAAGATCCATGCCCACATCCCGGCCGAGAACTCCTTCCAGCGCCCGAAGTCCTCGACGAGACCGCGATTGTAAGACTGACTCATACGCTCATGTGGTCCGTTAGACCGCGGGGGTATAGAAGTTACTTTTATCTTGTCAGCCACCGCCTCAGTGCATCACTGACGTGACAGAACTGAAACTCGTTTTTGACTGGTCACCGAATCGGTTCGGGTCAGTACGACCGCCGCGTTACCCGTGGTGTGTGTGAGCGCTGTCCCAAAGCGCTCAGCCGCGATCTCAGAGTTCCGACCGAGACCGCTCGGTCGTCCGCTCTCGCTCGAGCGCGGTGAGCGTATCCGGCGAGAGGCCGACCAGATGGCAGAGCGGATTCCCCGGGTAGACGACGGGGTTCTCGAGGACGCCGACGATGAGGCCGGTAAACGGCGCTTCGACGGTGACGATGTCTTCTTCTTCTTTGAACGGGTTGGTGATGGCACAGATCACTTCGCCTTCCTCGACGAGCGCACCGCGACCGCGTTTCATGTCGACGATACCGCCGGCGTCGGCGCGGAGCCAGGTCTTCTCGTCGTCGGTGTCGATGACGGTCCGCCAGCCGGGCCAGTGGACCGACGACTCCCGGTGGAGGCCGAACTCGGCGAGCACGCTCGCGACGCCGGTGAGCGCGCGATCGATCAGCCGGCGCTGGAAGCGGTGGGCTTCGCCCATCTCGACGGTGATCGTGGGGATACCGGCTTCGCTGGCTTCGCGGCGCAGCGTTCCGGACGGGCCCTCGCCCGCGATGATAACGTTCGAACTGAACGCGTTGGCGAGTCTGGAAACGTCCGGTCGCTCCATGTTGCCCCGAACGTGGAGCATGTTCGTCCGCCCGCGTGTCGACGTGTGGAAGTCGACGCCGAGGTCACAGGGTTCGATGAAGTTCGTGAAGATCTGGTGGGCCATCCGTCTGGCGCTGGTCGACCCCTCGCGGCCGGGGAACGACCGGTTTAAGTCCCGGTCGTAGATCGGCAGATACCGTTCCTGTGCGATGAAGCCGGGGACGTTCATCACGGGCAGACAGACCAGCGTCCCGTGGAGGATCGAGTGATCCCAGTCGTGGGCGACCTCGCGGACGACTTCGATGCCGTTGAGTTCGTCGCCGTGGGCCGCCGCCGAGAGAAAGACCGTCGGCCCTGGGTGTTCGCCGTTGATCACCGTGACGGGAATCCTGACCGGATCCCCGAGATACGTTTCGCTGATCCCATACCGGATGTTCGCCGACTCGCCGGGATCGACGCGCCCGCCGTTGTACGTAAACGGCTCGTTCGTCACGTCGGTTTCGTGTCCGTCGTCGGGCGGTTCGGTCGCCGTATCGTCGCTCATAGAAAGTTCTCCGGGGGCATCACCGTGAATCTTCCCCCTTGGCTATCGCTCGAGGAGACTGTGTATCGTCTCTGAAAGTCGTCGTTGACTGGTTCTCGGGCCGTTTCGTGTCACTTTCGCGGCGAACGCCGAGTTCGTTCGAACAACGGATAGCAGAATCTGGGGTTGTGGGCATACGTTTTGTATCATGCCGTGCTATGGTCACCCATGGAAATTCGAGAGGCGACCGAATCGGATGCCGAAGCGATTCGCACCATCGCACACGACTCGCTCAACTCTACGTACACGGCGTTTCTCGCCGAAGAGACGATCGACGATGCGATCGAGCAATGGTACGGTAATTCGTTCGTCGACGATCTCGACGACGACCGCGTGGTCTTTCTGGTCGTCGAAGACGATGACGACGAGATCGTCGCCTTCTCCCAGAGCGAACTGATCGGCCAACAGACACACACCGGCCATCTCCTCTGGTTGCACGTCCATCCCGACCACCGTGACGGCGGTACCGGCGTCCGACTCCTCGTTCGAACCCGCGAGACGCTGCTCGAGAAGGGCGCCGACGAGATCCAGTGTTTCGTGCTCGAGGACAACGAGGTCGGCAACGAGTTCTACCGCACTCACGGCTTCGAGCAGGCCGGCCAGCGCGAGATCGAGATCGGCTCGGAGACGTTCACGGAGAACGTCTACGTCGAAAGCGACCTCGAGGGCGACGGCGAGTGGGGTGCGATCGACGAGGTCACGGTCGACGGTGAGACGGTCTACGTGAGCTACGGTGAAGCGGCCCGTGGTTCGAAGGCACCGTTTTACACGGCCTACCGGACCGAAGACCGGGACGAACGCTACGCCTGGCTCTGTGGGAACTGTGACTCGATCGATAACGCGATGGACGCGATGGGACGGATCGAGTGTAACAACTGCGGGAACCGGCGGAAAGCGACCCGGTGGGACTCCGCACACCTCTAGACAACGTCGAATTCGGTTCTCACCGTCGTTCGTGCGATGGCTACTCGGTGCCGTGACCGACCGTAACGAGTGTCTATCCGGTCCGTACGGTTGCCTTTCAGCTGTTTGAATCGCGTTACCACCTGCTTCGCTCTCAATCGGTTCGGAAGGCGGCCTGGGACGGATTCCGTGCCGAAACACCAACTGTCACTGCTGTTGTGATGACTGCCTGCCGTCTGTTGTCCCCGCATTACAATTGGTCGACCCGTCGATGCGAGGTGTACGTGGGTCACTCTCGGCTGCACCGCCGGATGACTATGGGTGTCTCGTCGGGGTGAGTACGTCGAATGAACAGGGAAGATCACATCGTTCACGGCTTCAAGGCAACGCTCGTTGCGCGCGCGGTCTACATGCTTTCAAGCGCGCTTCTAATGTTCGTACTGGCGCGGTTCCTCCTCGATCCGAACGGATACGGCACGCTGTACTGGGCGATCGGGGTGCTGGCCATTATCCAGCTCTTTGCCGATCTCGGTCTCTCGCGATCCGTCGCTCGGTATCTCTCCGAGTATCGCGAGACGGATCCGGGACAGGTGCCGTATCTCCTCAAGACGACGGTCGCGGCTAAACTCGTCTTGATCACGTTCATCGCGTACGTGCTGTTGCTCTACCACGAGTGGATCGCGACCGCGCTCGGCGAACCGGAGGCGATCCCCTTTCTCGCCGCGGGCGTCCTCTATCTCGTCGCTTTTTCGTTTAGTACCTTCTCGCAAGTGGCGTTTCAGGGCTTCAACCACCTCGGCTACAGCGCCATCGTGCAGGCGATCAGCGGCGCGGGACGGCTGATATTTGCTGTCGCGTTCGTCCTCGCTGGCCTCGGCGCGCTCGGTGCGTTTTTCGGATACATCGTCGGCTACGCACTCGCCGGCGTCATCGGCATTGGGATCCTCTACTACGGGTTCTACAGACAGTACGATCCAGCCGACGAGTACGAGGAGGGGCTCTCGAGACGGCTGCTCGAGTACAGCGTGCCGCTGACAGCAACCCAGAGTGCGAACGTCATCGACAAGCAGATCGACATCGTCCTGGTCGGACTCTTCCTCAACCCGGCTGCAGTCGCGTTCTACACACTTGCAAAGCAAATTTCGGATTTCGTCCTCGCACCCGCCGCGTCGCTTGGCTTTACCATCTCGCCGAACTTCGGCGAACAGAAGGCCGCGGGCGAACTCGAGAAGGCCAGACGGATCTACGAGACCTCGCTGACGAACGTGTTGTTGCTCTACATTCCGGCAGCGGTCGGGCTCGCGATCGTCGCGGGGCCGTTCCTGACAATGGTCTTCGGGACCGATTACGCGGCGGCGGTGCCGGTGTTGCAGGTGCTTGCAGGCTTCGTCGTGTTGCAGGCGATCACGAACCTGACCAGTGACAGTTTGGATTATCTGGGGCGTGCTCGAGCGCGTGCCATCGCCAAAGGCGCAACGGCGGTCGCTAATTTCGGGCTGAACATCCTGTTGATTCCGTGGATCGGCGTCGTCGGTGCGGCGATCGCGACGGTCGCGACACATACGGTGTACGTGGCGGTGAACCTCTATGTCGTCCACACCGAACTCGATTTGAACGTCGTCCGGCTTGCCCGCACGACGGGCCTGATCTGTGCGATTACTGGCGTGATGGCGGTCGCCGTCTTGCTCGTGACGCCGCTTGTCTCGAGTCTGTTCATGTTGGGTGGTGCGATCGCCATCGGTGCGATCACCTGGGCGCTGCTCGCGGTGGTCAGCGGGCTGGTCGATCCGGGACAGGTGCGGTCAGTGATTAGTTAATAGTCATGTCTGCTACGATAGCGCGTGGCCCTGTGTGAGTCGCCTGAACTGCCAATACTTATCCGACGGGTGGGAGTCTAGCCTGTATGACCGGTGCAGATCCCGTAACTGTCGGGGTATTGAGTCTTCATACGAGCAAGGAAACGAAAGCAATTCTCAACGCCGTCGAGGATCTCGGACACGACACTGAGTGGCTTCGCGCGGAAAACACGTCGATCAGCGTCACCGACGGCAGTCCCGTTCTCGATCCCGAGGTCGACGTGATCGCAAACCGGATGTTGCTCTCGAATACCGAACAGCCCGCCGAGGAACTGGGTCTCGCGAACACGTTCTCCCAGCTGGTGCCGACGCTCAACGAGCCGGATTCGGTGCTGACCGCGATCCACAAGCTCTCGACGGCGACCGCACTCGCGGGGAACGACGTCCGGACGCCCGATGTCACACTTGCGCTAAGCGGCGATCAATTGAATGCCGCACGGAGTCGGTACGGTGAGGAGGCGGTCTACAAGACGGCGATCGGCACCCACGGCGGCGGGACGTGGAAGGTCGGCCCCGACGATCCGATCAATGCCAAGGTCGGCAACCGGTATGCGTTCCTGCAGGAACTGGTCGATCAGGAAGACGTCCGCCACCGCGATCTGCGCGTCTACGTCGTCGGCGGCGAGGTCGTCGCCGCGATGTATCGCTACGCGCCGGACAACGATTGGCGAACCAACGTCGCACTCGGCGGCTCCGTCGAAAACGCGACCGACGACCTCCCCGAGGAGGCTGCCGAGATGGCCCAGCGCGCAGCTGACATCGTCGATCTCGACTACGCCGGTGTCGACCTCGTCGAGGGCGACGACGGCTGGTACGTCCTCGAGGTAAACCCCACCGCCGGCTTCAAGGGGCTCTACGAGGCGACACAGGTCAGCCCCGCACCCTACATCGCCAAACTGGCGATCGAACGTGCCGGCGGCGAGGTCGACGACGGTCGCGTGCGAGACCTCTCGAACGTTCTCGACGACTCCCGGCCGACGGCCCAGCCGACGGAAGCGATCGCACAGGACACCGAACCAGCCGTGATCGGCTACACCGAGGAGGTCGTCCTCTCTGGCACGAGCGGGTCGAAATCGGTACTGGCCAAATCCGACACCGGCGCGACGCGGACGAGCATCGACACGAGCCTCGCCGCCGACATCGGTGCCGGACCGATCAAATCCATCACCCGGATCCGCTCCGGCAGCAGCAAGCAGGCCAAGAGCCGACCGGTTGTCGACGTCGTCGTCGGCGTCGGCGGTAACCAACACACCGTCACGGCAAGCGTCGAGGATCGCGGTCACATGGACTATCCCGTCCTGCTTGGTCGAGATATCCTCGAAAACTATCAAGTAGATGTTAGCCGACGCATCGACAGCGACGTGGCCGATACCCCCGAAGAAGAAGAGTAACAACGAGCCCTCGATAGCTTCCTGCCGATTGGGCGGAACTCGATTTTTTGCCGACTGTTGTCTGTTCGGCACACAAACTCTTCCTTGATCCGATGTCGTCATCGGTATGAACCATGTCTCCACGACGACAGTCCAAACCATGGATTCGGTGATCTGGAAGTGCTTGCTCTCGCGACCAAGGAAACCCGAGCGCTATCGCTGCTCAACTCCGTCGAACCAAGCAAGACTCCAGAACGCTCTATTGCCGACTCGGGCGGCCCGCTGCTGATAGCTAGCGACTGTCTTTTCAGACACAGGCCTATGTGGCCCTGGGAACTCCAGTACGCAGCGACAGGTCACAGCTGGAGTGTGGCTACATGGCGTACGCTTACCACTGATAAAAAATCACGAATGAGTAAGATTGCTTTTCGTACTCAGAATACTTCGTTGCAGAAGTAGGAAATCTTAATAGGCGAAATCAACAAACACCTACTGATGACTGGGTCTGACCAAGACTGGTGGCCAAATCAGTTGAACTTGGAGATTCTCGATCAGAACGCTCAGCAAGTCGATCCGCGGGGCGAGGAGTTCGACTACGCTGAGGAGTTCGAGAAACTCGACTTCGAGGCCGTCAAAGCGGACATCGAAGACGTATTGACGACATCGCAGGAGTGGTGGCCGGCTGACTACGGTCACTACGGACCGCTAATCATTCGGATGGCGTGGCACAGCGCCGGTACGTACCGTACCACCGACGGTCGTGGTGGCGCATCCGGCGGTCGCCAGCGTCTCGCGCCGCTCAACAGTTGGCCCGACAACGCGAACTTAGACAAGGCACGTCGACTGCTCTGGCCTGTCAAGCAGAAGTACGGCCGCAAGCTCTCGTGGGGCGACCTGATCGTCCTAGCCGGGAACGTCGCCCTCGAGTCGATGGGATTCGAGACGTTCGGCTTCGCCGGCGGTCGTGAAGACGACTTTATGCCCGACAAGGCCGTCGACTGGGGTCCCGAAGACGAGATGGAGGCTTCCGATCGCTTCGACAACGAGGGCGAACTCGAGGATCCCCTCGGCGCGACCGTCATGGGGCTGATCTACGTGAACCCGGAGGGACCGGACGGCGAGCCGGACCCCGAAGCGTCGGCGGCGAACATTCGCGAGTCGTTCGCCCGAATGGCGATGAACGACGAGGAAACGGCCGCGCTCATTGCCGGCGGCCACACGTTCGGGAAGGTCCACGGTGCCGACGACCCCGACGAGCACGTCGGCCCCGAGCCCGAAGCAGCCCCGATCGAAGAGCAGGGGCTGGGCTGGAAGAGCGATCATGGCTCCGGGAAGGGAGCCGACACGATCACCAGCGGGATCGAGGGCCCGTGGAACACCACGCCGACCCAGTGGGACATGGGCTACATCGACACGCTCCTCGAGTACAACTGGTGGCCCGAGAAGGGTCCCGGCGGTGCCTGGCAGTGGACCACGCAGAACGGCGAACTCGACGAGGCTGCACCCGGCGTCGAGGACCCGTCGGAGAAAGAAGACGTGATGATGCTCACGACGGACATCGCGCTGAAACAAGATCCGGACTACCGCGAGATCCTCGAGCGCTTCCAGGAGAATCCACGTGAGTTCCAGAAGACCTTCGCGAAGGCGTGGTACAAGCTGATTCACCGTGACATGGGCCCGGCAGAGCGGTTCCTCGGACCGGAAGTGCCAGACGAGGAGCTGATCTGGCAGGACCCGCTCCCCGACGCAGACTACGAGCTGATCGGCGAGGACGAAATCGCCGACCTCAAAGCGGAGCTCCTCGAGTCGGACCTCTCGATCTCTCAACTGGTCAAGACCGCCTGGGCGGCGGCGTCGACGTACCGCGACAGCGACAAGCGCGGCGGCGCGAACGGGGCCCGGATTCGCCTCGAACCCCAGCGGAGTTGGGAAGTCAACGAGCCCGACGAGCTCGAGACGGTGCTGGAAACCCTCGAAGGGATTCAGGCGGCGTTCAACGACTCGCGAGCCGACGGCGTGCGAGTCTCGCTCGCCGACCTGATCGTGCTTGGCGGCAACGCAGCGATCGAGCAGGCGGCGGCAGATGCCGGCTACGACGTGGAGGTCCCGTTCGAGCCGGGCCGGACCGACGCCACGTCCGAACAGACCGACGTCGAGTCCTTCGAGGCGCTCAAACCGGAAGCAGACGGGTTCCGGAACTACCTCAGTGACGAGGCTGACCGCAAGGCCGAAGCGTTGCTGGTCGACAAAGCAGACCTCCTGGACCTGACAGCCGACGAAATGACGGTCCTGGTCGGCGGGATGCGCACGCTGGGTGCGACCTACCAGGACTCGGACCTCGGCGTCTTCACTGACCAGTCGGAGACGCTGACCAACGACTTCTTCGAGACCGTCCTCGGCATGGACTACGAGTGGGAACCGGTCTCGGACGACAGAGAGGTCTTCGAACTGCGCGACCGCGAAACCGGTGAGGTCGAGTGGAAGGGCTCGCGCGTCGACCTCGTCTTCGGGTCGAACTCCCGACTTCGTGCCATCACGGAAGTCTACGGCGCCGAAGACGGCGAGGAGCAATTCGTGCAGGACTTCGTGGACACATGGAGCAAGGTCATGAAGCTCGACCGCTTCGACCTCGAGTAACCGAGCCGCAGCGATCGTCCGGCGGACGGTTGCAGTGACGGTGGCCGTTCCGCGGCGGGATCGCTATCCGTCGTCCGTGCCGGTCACTCGCTGTGGATAACGACTTCGTCGTCCGTGATCTCTTTTATCCGTGACGCGTCGACTGGATAGTCCTCGTCACCGTGACCGCCCCAGTCGAGGCGCGCTTTGAGTCGGTCCGTGAGACCTGGTTCCGGGTCGACGTACGCCGTCTGCCCTTCGACCTCGGCGACCATGCCGATCTGTTGCCCCGAATCGTCGATCACGTCTTTGCCCTGCTCGTCCTGTGAGAGCGAGATCGACGCCGGTTCGCTTGCCTCGTCCGCCGTTCCCGTGTCGGTTCCGGCGTCGACCGTTGGGCCGGTAGATTCGGCCTCCATTCCGCCGGCCGGTTCGGCCTCGACCCCGCCGACTTCCATCTCGCCGTACTCCTCGACCTCGATGATCTCGCCTTCGATCACCTCGCTGGCGACAACCTCGGACTCGAGCAGTTCAGTCTCCTCGAGCGTGTATCGCATCTGTACCTGCTCGTCCAGTTCCTCTTCGACCGTGCGGCGCTCGATCAGTTCGCTTCGGACCGTGTCACCCTCGGTCCGCTGGCTCTGGATCACTTCCCGTTCGATCACTTGATCGGTCGTCACGTCCGAGCGGACGACGTCGCTCTCGAGGATTGATCGCTGGACGCTCTCGAGTTCGATGTCCGTCTCGACCGCCTCGATCTCGTCGTGCTCGAGTTCCTCGTCCTGTTCGATATCGACGTCGACGACGCGGCTCTCGACGATGTAGCGTTCGATCTCCTCGATGGTTTCGAGGTAAGTCTCGTCGACGATCAGCTCGATGACGTCGTCGTCGATGAACTCGGTCTCGACGATCTCGCGACCGAGCAGCTCGGAGTCGACGATCTCCCGCTCGACCAGTTCGGTGTCGACCACTTCGCTCTCGATCGTGTCCCGTTCGACGATCTCCTGTTCGATTACCTGCGTCTCGACGATTTCGGTCGTCACCGTCTCGCCGCGTCGGAGCGAGTCCTCGAATTCGTCCCGGCCCAGATCGGCCCGCTCGAACGCCTGCTCGCGCTCGACGATCTCGAAAAAGCCCAGCCCCTCGCCGGCCGGTTCCTCCTCGTGATAGACGAACACGAGGTCCTCATCATCCAACGTGTTGCTGAACTCGTCCCACGAGTGCTCCTCGTGGTCCTCTCCGAGTTCGTCACGGCGGGCAAACGAGTAGCCGTGGCCCTCGCGGTCCCGAACCGAAACCGGAACAGCATCGCGGGCCTCGGCCCACTCTCTGACCCGCTCGGAATCGGTTGTCATGTGTCGTTGTTCGGCCGTATCTGTCTCGGTCGAAGATGTGTCGTCTACCATCTCTTTTGGCGATGGAACCAACCTGTACTTCAGTCATCAGGGTCATCCCATCAATTTACTGTCTCGTTTCTCGGGACCCCTTTCACGGCCTGAATTGTCGGGTGTGTAATAGCGTATTATCGGATCAGTCCAGTAATATCGACCGTATTCTTCAGAGGATAAGGTCTAATTATGGTTGTCTTGCCCACCAACCGTGTCTTCTCTATGTCAGTTATTAGTCAGTCGGGCAACACGCTTTTGCTCGCTCGAGCCTACCACCCAGCGACGATGGCCGACACCGACGCTGCTGCTCGTGACATCCCTGTGTCCGTTCTTCGGGACGACCCCGTAATGGCCGACGTGATTGATCGTCGCGAGCCACATCCGCTCGAGCCGGTAGAAAACGAGTTCGAACGCCTCTGCGTCTCGATTATCAACCAGCAGCTTTCGACGGCCAGCGCCGCGGCCGTCCGTGAGCGTGTCTTCGACGCCCTCGACGGGGTCGTCACTCCAGAGTCAGTACTCAGCGCGTCTCGAGACGCGCTCCGCGAGGCCGGCCTCTCGCGGACGAAAGTCGACTACGTTGGCAACGCCGCTCGCACGTTTCGAGAGCGCGACCTTACACGTGCCGGACTCGTCGACCACACCAACGAGGAAGTGATCGCCGAACTCACCGAGGTCACAGGGATCGGCGAGTGGACCGCCAATATGTACTTGATTTTCGTCCTGCAGCGACCCGATGTCTTACCGCTCGGTGACCTCGCAATTCGACGGGGGATCGAGGGGTTATACAACGACGGTGCGGAGTTGACGCGAGCCGAGATGCGTGAAATAGCCGAGCCGTGGCGACCCTATCGGAGCACCGCGACGCGGTACATCTGGGCCGAGTACGAGGCCTGACGGCGGTCCGGACGACCACGTCCTCCGGTCGGACTGCTCGTCTCGAGTCGCTCACTCGAGGTGGTGATAGTCGAGTTCGTATCCTTCCTTGAGGGCCTCGCGGACCGGCTCGCTCGGTTCGGCGACCCCTCGGCGTTGGATCGAGAGCCCGCTCTCGTCGGCGACGACGATGAGGTTCTGTCGCCAGTCCGGAACCGTCTCTGGGCAATCGGTCCGGTAGTGTGCGCCGCGGGACTCGGTTCGCTCGAGGGCCGTGCGGAGCAACACCTCGGCGACGATGAGGCTCATCGAGAGATCGACGGCGTACTCGAACGACCGGGAGGTGCGGTCGCCGTCGACCCGAAGGTCGGTCGTTCGGGCGCGCAGGTCCGCGAGTCGGTCCAGTCCCTCGCGCAGACCCGCCTCGTCGCGGAGGATGCCGGCGTGATTCCACAGTATCTCACCGAGGTCCTCGAGCAGCGTCTCGGGCGTGACGTCACCGTCCGAGGCGGTCAGATCCGCGAGCGCGGCAAACTCGCGTTCGGCCAGGGCTCGCTGGCCGTCGGTGATCGAGGGGGCGTGGTCGTCCGCAGTGATCTGCTCGCTGACGTGCTCGCCCACGAGTTTGCCGATCGTGACGGTTTCGGCCAGCGAGTTGCCGCCGAGGCGGTTTGCCCCGTGGACGCCCGCGACGGCCTCACCGACGGCGTACAGTCCGTCGACGCCGGTCTCACCCGTTTGGAAGTCGATGTCGACACCACCCATCGTGTAGTGGGCCGTCGGCCCGACTTCCATCGGTTCTTCGGTGATATCGACGCCGAGGTCCCCGAATCGTTCGACCATCGTCGGCAGTCGCTCGCTGATGTACTCGGGATCACGATGGGAGATATCGAGATAGACGCCACCGTGTTCGGTCCCCCGCCCCTCGCGGACCTCCTGGGCGATCGCTCGTGCGACCACGTCTCTGGCGTCGAGTTCCATCTGGTCCGGCGAGTACTGTTCCATGAAGCGCTCGCCCTCGTTGTTGTAGAGTCGGCCACCTTCCCCGCGGACGGCCTCCGTCACGAGTCGACCGTCCCACTCGTCGCCGTAGCGTTCCCCGACCATCCCAGTGGGATGGAACTGGACGAACTCGGTGTCGAGGAGTCGGGCGCCCGCCTCGAGCGCCAGCGCTTGGGCGTCTCCGTTGTTCTCGTCGTCTCTCGAGGAGTGGCGTCGATAGGCCGCCGAGAAGCCACCCGCCGCCAGCACGACGTGGTTCGTCCGGAACAGCAGTCCCTCGCCGGTCTCCATGTCGAACCCGACCGCGCCGTCGACGCGGGTGCCATTCGAGAGCAGCCGCGTGATCATCACGTTCTCGCGGTAGGGAATCTCGAGGCTCTGTGCCCGGTCGATCAGCGTCTCGAGCATGACTTCGCCCGTTCGATCGCCGACGAAACAGGTCCGGCGGTACGACTGCGCGCCGAAGTAGCGCTGATTGATCTTTCCGTCGTCGGTTCGGGCGAACGACATCCCCCACTCGTCGAGTTCCCGGATCCGGTCGGGCATGTGTTTGGCCGTCAACTCGACGGCTGCCGGGTCGTTCAGGTGGTGCCCTTCGTTCAACGTGTCCGCTGCGTGGATCGGCCAGTCGTCCTCGGGATCGAGCGAGCCGAGTGCGGCGTTGATCCCGCCGGCTGCCCACGTCGTGTGAGCGTCGCCGTAGTCTCGCTTGCCGACGACGAGCGGCTCGAGACCCGATTCGGCCAGTTCGATGGCGACTCGAGCCCCGGCAGCACCCGCCCCGATGACGAGCACCGGTGTCGTGACGACGTCGTACGCGTCCTCGCGGTCACGACCATCGGCTTCGTCCCCGCCCTGCGTCGGCAGCCGTCCGTCGACGCCACCGGCATCGCCGGTCGTCGGTACACCCTGGTCAGCAGGCGGTATTTTTGTCATCAAAACAAGATATGGGCTGGTCGAATATAGCTCGCACACCAAACTACGCAACCAGACGAAAACGGGTAGAACGAGCCCACATTCACGGATTGAGTACGCACTGTGATCGAGGCGCTCCAGGCAGGTATGGCCGATCAGGTGGTGGCGTGGTTCGACGCGTCACCGTCACCGAGCGATCGTGACAGCAGACCGGCTTACTCCTCGAGCTGGGGCCGGTCGACGTCTTCCGGCAGATCCGGTTCGACGTTCGCGAGCCGCATCGCATTGCCGGTCACGCCGAGGCTCATTCCCATGTCACCGATGACGACCGCGTGGATCACCGTCACGATGCCGATTGGCGCGCCGGCGGCCAGAACTGCCTTCACGGCCAGGCTCGCCCAGATGTTCTGGCGGATGACGCCGTTTGCCGTGTTCGAGAGCCGATAGAGGTACGGCAGCCGCGTCAGATCGTCACCCATCAGCGCCACGTCGGCCGTCTCGAGGGCCGTGTCGGTTCCCGCCGCACCCATCGCGATGCCGACGCTCGCGGTGGCGAGCGCGGGCGCGTCGTTGATCCCGTCGCCGATCATGGCGACGTGACTGCCTGTATCGTCGCTGTCGCCGTTGCCCTCCGCCTCGAGTCGTCGGATCCACTCGAGTTTCTCGTCGGGGAGCAACTCGGCGTGGTACTCGTCGATGCCGACCTCCTCGGCGATCGCGCGAGCGGTGCCCTCGTTGTCGCCGGTGAGCATCACGACGCGGACACCGTGTTCCTGCAGTCGCGAGACGGCCCACGCGGCTTCGGGCCGCACCCGGTCCGCGACGGCGACGACACCCAGCGGGCCGTCCTCGGTGCCGACGACCACGACAGTCTTGCCCTCGGCCTCGAGTTCGGGAACGACGTCGCGCAACACGTCGAGACAGCCCTCGCGGTCGCAGTCGGGTCGCGAGCCAGCCTCGAGCGCCGTCCCGCCGTCGGTCGTGATGTGGGCGTGCTCTAAGTCAGCCAGTCCCTCGAACAGCCCGGGTTTGCCGACGAAGTGGGTCTCTTCGTCGATCTCGGCGCGGATCCCTTTCCCGGTCAGGGCTTCGAAGTTCGAGACGGCTGGCTCGTCGGGGTCGACTCCCTGCTCTTTGGCGTAGCCGACGATCGCTCGCGCGAGCGGGTGTTCGCTCCGGCGTTCGGCTGCGCTCGCCCGGCGGAGCACGTCTTCCTCGTCGGCGCCCTCGAGCGGGATCACGTCCGTCACCGACAGGTCGCCGGTGGTGAGCGTTCCCGTTTTGTCGACTGCGAGGACCTCGCTCTCGGCGACCGACTCGAGGTAGCGCCCGCCCTTGATCAGGACGCCGTTGCGCGCGGCGCTGGTGATCCCCGAGACGACGCTGACTGGCGTCGAGATGACGAACGCGCAGGGACAGGCGATGACCAGCAGCGTCAGCCCGCGCAGGAACCAAGTGTTCCACGACGCGCCGACCACCAGCGGCGGGCCGGCGGCGACCGCGATCGCGAGCGCAACGACGATCGGCGTGTAAACGCTCGCGAAGCGGTCGACGAACTGTTCGCGCTTGGTCTGCTCGCGCTCGGCGTCCTCGACGAGTTCGACGATCCGGGCGATCGTCGAGTCGCCCGCCGCGTGCTCGACATCGACCTCGAGATAGCCCGACTCCGCGATGGTGCCGGCGAAGACCTCGTCGCCCGCCGTCTTGTCTGCGGGAACGCTCTCGCCCGTGATCGGAGACTCGTCGACCGCGCTCTCGCCCTCGAGCACGGTGCCGTCGGCGGGGATCTTCTCGCCCGGTCGGACGACAACGCGGTCGCCGACCGCGAGGTCGTCGGCGGGGATCGTCTCCTCGGAGCCGTCCTCGCGTTTGACGGTCGCGGTGTCCGGCGAGAGGTCCATCAGTTCCCGCAGCGAGTCCCGTGCGCGATCCATCGAGTACGTCTCGAGCAACTCGGCAATGTTGAACAGGACGGCGAGCATGGCTCCCTCGAAGGGATGGTGGGCCGCGACCGCGGCGATGATGCCGACGGTCATCAGGAAGTCGATATCGAGGCTTCGGTTGCGCGCAGAGTAGTAGCCGTTCCGGAAGATCGGTATACCGGCGACGGTCGCGGTCGCGATAAAGAGCAGCGTCGAGAGCTGGTAGCTCCGGCCCGCAACTGCGAACAGGGTCGGATCGAGCCCGGAGAGGACGAACTCGAGGGCCATCCCGACGGCCACGACGACGGCACCGACGCCCGTGATGGCAGCCCGTCGACTCTTCCAGACCGGCTCGGCGTCCGCCATCGGCTCGCCGTCGCTGTCGAGCGGCGTCGCGTCGTAGCCGGCAGACTCGATCGCGTCGGTGATCGACTCGGGGTCTGTCCCCTCCTCGACTCCGACGGTCACGCGGCCCGACGTGGGTCGGGTCTCGATCTCGCCGACGCCGTCGGTCCCCTCGAGAGCGGTCTCGACTTTGGTCGCACACGAGGCACAGTCCATGTCGGGGACCGACACGGTCAGCTCGTCGGCGCTGCGGCTGCCGTCGCCGACGATCTCGTAGCCAGCCGCCCGAACCCGCTCGCGGATCTCGCCGTCGCTCGTTTCTGTCGGATCGTATGCGACGACGAGCCGACCGCTGGTCACGCGTGCGTCCAGCTCGTCGATCCCCTCGAGCCGGTCGACGCTATTGGTCACCTTGCCGGCACACGACGAACAGTCCATCTCCGGGACGCGAAGCTCGAGGGTGCGCCTCGAAGCCGGCTCCGCGCCCGCATCCGGCGGCGAATCGTCACTCATTACCTGCGTGTACTCACTCGTCACGCATACGGGTTATTCGGCGTGCGCCAACTCTGCTGCCGGCTGGGGTAGCGTGGCCGCTGTCGCGTTCTGCTCCCTGCCGTTAGGAATACGGCTCTTTATTGGATGCGTCTGATTAGCGACGGGCACTAATGTTTGCGAATATCGACCTTGGGCCGCAGTGTCCCGTTTGTAAGTCTGAAATGTGGGAGTTCACTACTGCGACGGACTTTATGGGGGTCGACAACGAGCAACTGGCAGCGGATGTGACTGCCGAGGCGGAATGCTTCGATTGTGACTCGCTATTTGAAGTGTCGGTCGCAGCCGACGAAGAGGGCTGCCTACAGACATCTGACGGCGAGTCAGTGAGTCCACCACAGGGGTTCGGGTGGGGAACAGTGCGATCGCAGATCATCGCCACACACGTCCTCCACGTGTGGGGCGATATCAACGACAGTTTCGGCGACCAGTATTGCCAAACGTACGACTTTCAGGACATCCGGATCATCGAAGACAATTCCTGACCCTCTCGAGGTGCGTTTCTCACGACTGTGCGTTTGGCTTGATTCAGCAGTAGATCGTCGCGGAGTCGTCCGAACGCCGAGCAACCAGTCACACTCGAAGCGATCACCGACCGACTGCGAGCGTCTCGTCCCACTCGAGCGAGTCGTCGGCGACGAACGCGGTCGCGAGGCTCGCCTCGGCCCGCCGGAGCCGGTAGGAGAGCGTCGACCGCGGCACGTCCAGTTTCTCTGCGAGTTCCGAGAGGTCGGTTCGGCGGGGTGTCTCGTAGTAGCCGTATTCGACAGCGGCCTGCAGCGCCGCCCGCTGTTCGGCTGGCAGCGACGCGTCCGCGTCGTCTTCCTCGCGACCCGGGTCGAGATCGGTCAACCGCAACATCTCCATACCGGCACACTCGCCGACTTCGTCACCGAGCGCGTCGAAGAAGTCACCGACTGGCGCGTCGCTCCCGAGGACGATCCGCCAGCGATAGCGCCGGCCCTCCCGGTAGGTCTCGAAGAGCAGCCCCTCGCCGAGATACTCGAGCGCGAGATGGGGGACCGACGTACAGATGTCGGTGCGATCCCAGTAGGTGTAGACGACGAGCTCGTCGCTCGAGCGATCGAGCAGTTGCGTCTCGCAGTCGGCCCCACAGTCGTCCCGAACCAGACAGTCCGCACAGTAGGTCGGCTCGCGGTAGGCCGCCTCGAGGGCCTCGATGCCCGCTTGCGTGCCGGTCGCGTGATCGACCCGCCAGAGGCTCTCGGGCGTGACGTGACACGCGAGCGACCGCACCGTCGTCTCCGGGTTTGCTTCGAGGACGTCCGCCACCGGGTTCGTGCCGGGATCGTACTCGAGGGCGAAGACGAACTCTCTCATTGCACTGCACTAGGGGCCGACGTGACAAAGGGCTGCTGGCGAGGGATGGCAGTGGCTGAGAGCGCGGCTCGAGCGACGTGGGCCGGTCCGATTTTACTCGAGTAGCTCCCGCGCGATGATGTTCTTCTGGATCTCGGTGGTGCCCTCGTAGATCTGGGTGATCTTCGAGTCGCGGTAGAATCGTTCGACGGGGAAGTCGTTGACGTAGCCGGCCCCACCGTGGATCTGGACGGCCTCGTCGGCGACGTCGACGGCGATGCGGGAGGCGTACTCCTTGGCCATCGAGGCGAGCTTGGTGATGTCGTTGCCCTGGTCGACGTTCCAGGCGGCCTTGTACGTCAGGTTGCGCGCGGCTTCGGTCTGCGTGGCCATGTCGGCGAGTTTGTGCTGGATGGCCTGGAACTCCGAGATCGACTTGCCGAACTGCTCGCGGTCCTGAGCGTACTCGAGGGATGCCTCGAGCGCCCCCTTCGCGATGCCGAGTCCCTGTGCGGCGACGCCGGTGCGGGTCTCGTCGAAAAAGTACATCTGCTGCATGAAGGCGGCGTCGCGGGTGCCGATGAGGTTTTCTTCGGGGACGCGGACGTCGTCGAGGATGAGTTCGGCGGTATCGGAGGCGCGAATGCCCATCTTGCCGGTAATCTTGTCGGCGGAAAAGCCGTCGCGGTCGGCTTCGACGACGAGTTGGCTGAACCCGTTGTAGCGACCCTCGGCGTCGGGGTTGGTCTCACAGAGGACGACGAAGAAGTCGCCGACGGAGCCGTTGGTGATCCACATCTTGTTCCCGTTGATCACCCACTCGTCGCCGTCCTTCTCGGCGCGGGTCGACACCGAGGACACGTCCGAACCGGTGTCGGGTTCCGAAATCGCCGCGCCGGAGATCTTCTCGCCTGCTGCGACTGGCTCCAAGAACCGTTCTTTCTGGTCTTCGGTCCCGAACTCACGGATGGCCTCGGTCCCGAAGGAACTAGCCGTAATCGAGAGCGCGATGCCCGGGTCGTGGGCGAACAACTCTTCGATGATGAGCACCGACTCGAGCATCGAGTAGCCAGCGCCGCCGTATTCCATGGGGATCGAGGCACCGACTAGCCCCATCTCGGCGGCTTTATCGACGATCTCGTGTGGGAACGCCTCCTCAGTGTCGTACTGCTCGGCGTTGGGGACGATCTCGTTCTCGGCGAAGCGGCGGACTTCGTCGCGGATCTGCTGGTGTTCTTCGGTGAGCCCGAATTCCATGGCAACGTGTTGCAAACGGAGGGGTAAAGAGCTTTGTAACCCGTAGTAAACGCAAACATAGTTTATATCTTCTGTGAGGGAAACGTTGAAACACCTCCACATAGGACGTTTGGGCATGGAACTCGAGGATATCAACACTATCGCAGTTCTGGGAGCCGGAAACATGGGCCACGGCATCACCGAGGTCGCCGCCATCGCAGGCTACGACGTGCGGATGCGCGACATCAACGACGAGTTCGTCCAGAACGGCTACGAGCAGCTCGAGTGGTCGCTGGGCAAGCTCGCCGAAAACGACCAGCTCACCGAAGAAGAGGCCGACGCAGCCCTAGAGCGCGTCACGCCGCTGGTCGACATGGAGGAAGCTGTCGCCGACGCCGACGTCGTCATCGAGGCCGTCCCCGAACAGATGGAGATCAAAACGGACGTATACACCGACCTCGAGGCGGTCGCTCCCGATCGGACGATCTTCGCGACGAACACCTCGAGTCTCTCGATTACGGACCTCTCGGAGGTCACCGACCGGCCCGAGCAGTTCTGTGGGATGCACTTTTTCAATCCGCCGATCCGGATGGATCTCGTCGAGGTCATCTCCGGGGCACACACTGCGGACGAGACGCTCGACGTCGTCGAGGCCCTCGCCGAAGACTTCGGAAAGACCCCCGTACGCGTCCGGAAGGACGTTCCCGGGTTCATCGTCAACCGGATTCTCGTGCCCCTGATGAACGAGGCCGCGTGGCTGGTCGAGGACGACGTCGCCACGATCGAAGAAGTCGACGCGACGACGAAGTTCGACATCGGGCTGCCGATGGGGAGTTTCGAACTCGCCGACTACGTCGGTATCGACGTCGGCTACCACGTCCTCGAGTACATGCACGAAGTCGCGGGCGAGCGCTACGAACCGTGCCCGCTGCTGGAAGCGAAAGTCGACGACGAGGCGTTCGGACAGAAGTCTGGCGTGGGCTTCTACGACTACGAGGACGGCGACGGCGCGGACGTTCCGATGGACGATGAGCTGTTCAACGAGACCGTCAAGGAGCGCCTGCTCGCCGTCGTCGCGAACGAAGTCGCCTATCTCGTCGGTGCGGACGTCGCGTCGCCCACGGAGATCGACACCGCGGTCAAACTCGGTGGCCGCTGGCCGAAAGGGCCCGCGAAGTTCGCCGACGAGTACGGCGTCGACGCGCTCGCCGACGCACTCGAGGACGCTTACGAGGAAACCGACCACCCACGATACGAGCCCGTCGACCACCTCGCCACCGTCGCCGAAGCGGGTGGCTTCTACGACGACGCGGGCGCGGGCGAACCGGACGGAACGCCGGCGTTCGACACGCTCGAGCTGACCTACCCCAGAGAACGGGTCGCACAGATCGAACTCGACCGACCCCAGCAGATGAACTCCATCAGCCTCGAGCTGATCGAGGAACTCGACACCGCGCTCGATCACATCGAGGACGACGACAGCGTTCGCGCACTTCTGCTGACGGGGGCCGGCTCGAAGGCGTTCTCCGCGGGCGCGGACTTCATGAGCATCGCCGGCGGGGGAATCGACCCCTACAACATCGTCGAGCTCTCGAAGTACGGTCAGGAGACGTTCGGTCGCCTCGAAGAGATCGAGATTCCGACTATCGCCGCCATCGACGGCTACTGTCTCGGCGGCGGAATGGAACTCGTGACGTGTGCCGACATCCGGCTCGCGACCACGCGCTCGGAGTTCGGCCAGCCCGAGTTCGATCTCGGCTTGCTCCCTGGCTGGGGTGGTACCCAACGGCTCCAGCGCATCGTCGGCATGGGCCGTGCAAAGGAGATCATCTTCACTGCAGAGCGGTTCCCCGCCGAGGAGATGGCCGAGTTCGGCTTCGTCAACGAAGTCGTCGACCCCGGCGAGTTCGAAACGACCGCACACGACTATGCCGAGAAGCTCGCTGGTGGCCCACCGCTCGCGATGCGCTATACGAAACGCGCGATGCACAAGGGCTGGGACAACCACGAGGCCGGGCTCGAGATCGAATCGATGGGCTTCGGACACGTCGTCAACTCCGAGGACGTTCACGAGGGAATCAACGCCTTCTTCGGCGACGGCGACCCCGAGTTTGAGGGTAAGTAACGTCGATGCTGGTGGTCATCGTCGGATGTTGAGACTACCAGCGCCTGTACCGGTCAATTCCGATCCGGCGTGACCTGCCACTCACGGCGGTCGGATCGTTTAAGCAGCCGTGAAAGTGGTCGCGAGATTTATCACCCAGAGGTACCATTGGTGACGCGTGGCTGTAATGGATGAAAAGAACGGAGGGGGTTTCCAATGACTGACGGGACTGAGGTGCTCGTCGTCGACGACGAGTCTCGTTTGGCCGACCTGTTCGCCGCCTGGCTCGAACAGGACTGGGCGGTCGAGACGGCCTACGATGGCGAGGAAGCACTCGCGAAGATGGCAGGCACCGTCGAAATCGTCCTGCTCGACCGGCGGATGCCCGGACTCTCCGGCGACGAAGTCCTCGAGCAAATCCGCGACCAGGGATACGATTCGCGGGTCGTCATGGTAACGGCGGTCGATCCGGACTTCGATATCATCGAAATGGGCTTCGACGACTATCTCGTCAAGCCGGTCTCGAAAGACGAACTCCTCGAGATGGTCGACGACGTCGTCGGTCGCTCGGACTACGAGGCGGATATTCAGGAGTACTACGCACTCGTCTCGAAGAAAGCGCTGCTGGAGTCGGAAAAAACGGACCGCGAACTCGCGACCAACGCGGAGTACCAAGATCTCTGTGACCGCGTCGACGACCTCAAAGGTCGCGTCGACGAAACGGTCGCCGAGATGACCACGCACGACGAGTTCGTCGGCGCGTTTCAGGACCTCCAGTCCGACGAGTAGCCGTCAGTTTCGAACTCGAACCCGGCCCCACCGTCCCCACCGTCCCCGCTTTCGGCTGCGGTGCCCGCCTATCCGTCTCCGGGAGCCACTGCTCTCCGGATCCAGAACACCATCTCCACCGCCGGAAGTGCGAGTACGACCGATCAGGGCTGCTGTCGGTAGATCAGGTTGCGCTGGATTTCGTTTGCGCCCTCGTAGATGACCGGGACCCGCGCGTCGCGGTAGACGCGGGCGATCCGCCGCTCGTCCAAGATGGAGCGCCCGCCGTGGAACTGCATGGCCTGCTCGGCGACATCGACGGTCGTTTCGGTCGTTTTCGTCTTTGCCATCGCCGCCCAGTAGCCCGCATCGTCCCTGTTCGCGACGTTCTCGCAGGCATGCCAGGTGAGCGTTCGGGCGCTCTCGAACTCGAGGAGCATATCCGCGAGGCCGTGCTGGACCGACTGGAAGTCACTGATCGTCCGACCGAACTCCTCGCGGTCGTGGGTAAACTCCCAGGCCTCCTCGATGGCGGCTGCGGCGAGGCCGAGCCCGTGGCCGGCGACGGCGATGCGACCGTGATTGAAAAAGTCCGCGAGCAGCATGAAGCCGGCACCCTCCGCACCGATCAGGTTGTCCGCTGGAATCCGGCAGTCGTCGAACTCGATGTGGGCCTGCTTGGAGGCGCGCATGGCCATCTTTTCAGGGATGTGCTCGGCATCGTAGCCGTCCGTGTCGGTCGGGACGATAAACAGCGAGTGGTTCCCATAGGGGTTGTCCTCGTTGTTGCCGGTACGGGCATAGACGGTGATCCAGTCCGCCTCGACGCCGTTGCCGACCCAGTACTTCTCACCGTTGATGACGTATTCGTCGCCGTCCCGTTCTGCCCGCGTCTGCATCCCCGCGAGATCACTCCCAGTTTCAGGCTCCGAGACTGCCAGTCCCGAGCGCTGCTCCCCCTCCGCGACCGGTCGAATGTACTCCTCGCACTGCTCGTCGGTGCCGTGCTCGTAGGTAATCTCACAGCCGAAACTCGCCAACTGCAGCGTCAGCGCGATTCCCGCGTCGGCCCGGTAGAACTCCTCCGTGAGCGCGAGCAACTGCGCCAGATCGAATCCGCGCCCGCCCCACTCCTCGGGAATGTCCTGTGCCACGAGGCCGGCGTCCCGACCCGCCTCGAGGATCTCCTCAGGATAGTTGCCGGCCTGAAAGTACTCCTGGGCGTTCGGTTCGATGTGGTCGCGTGCGAACTCGCGGGCTTCGGCTTTGATCTCGCGTGCGTGGTCCGGGACGAGCTGCTCATCGAGTAGGTCCATGTCGTGTTGAATGACACCACGGTGCAAATAGCCGGCGGCGAACAGTGCAATCCGTCTCAGTCACTGCCAACGGGACAGTACCGCTAGCCGGCGAACCCCGATAGGAGCCACTCGTCGTCGGCTCCCTCGTCGTCCGCGATACTCGGGGCGCTGACGAGCACGAACGCGCTCTCGCGGTCGCCGTTTCGGATCTGGCGCGTCGATTCGGGCGGGATCCAGAGCGCGTCGCCGGCCTCCATATCGACCGGGTCGTCGTCGACGACGACCGTCGCCGACCCCTCGATGAGCACGTAGATTTCCTCGTGGTCGTTGGTCGTGTGGTCGTGGGGTTTGCTCTTCCAGTCCGGATCACAGCGAGCGATCGTTACCCCGACCTGCTCGGTCTCGAGTGGGTCGCTGAGAAAGTGCATCGCGCTCGAAACCTGCTCGACATCCTCGTAGTTGACCTTCCGGTATGTCATATGCCCTCATTCGAGAGGGCGACAGTAAAACTATACTGTCGGAGACCAGTCCGTGAGGATCCGATCGCGTTTCCTCTGCGATCCGTGTGCGTCCCGTAGTGTCCGGCAGTATACGCGTTCAGTGCACGGCGCTACTCCTGTGTGAGCGGGTCGAAGCTGTCGACCGGGATGACCGAGTAGTCGACGGTCAGCGCGTCTTTGGTCGCCCGGATCTTCCCGACGAACGCCGAAATGTCCTCGAGTTCGCCCTCGAGGACGAACAGTTCCATACAGTAGTGATTGCCGACGTGGCTGTGGAAGTTCGACGCGACGAGGTCCTCGTGTTCGTGGCGCAGATGCATCATCCGCTCTTCGACGCTCGTCGTCTCGTAATCGAACAACACGGTGACGATCCCCATCAGATCGCGGTCCTCGAGTCGGGTGTCTTCGAACTCGCCCAGCAGGTTCCGCGAGGCTTCCCTGACGACTTCGCTCCGACCGGTGTAGCCGTGCTCGTCGGCGAACTGATCGAGTCGTTCTAAGAGTTCGTCCGGCATCGAGACGCTGACGACTGCCATATAATAAACTGTCCGCCATGATCTATTAAGGATTATCATCACGGAATAGGTCAATACTGCTGACTCGAGCTGACAATCGTCCTACACGTGGTCTGCAGGAAGCAGCTCCTCGAACTCCTGTTCTGCGAGCCACTCACAGAGCTGTACGAGCTGATCGCTCGCTGCCTCGAACAGCTGTGCGCCTTTTTCCGCCGTCGCGTCCGTCTGATCGCCGAACACGCCGTTGTCGCTGTTGTCGATCGCATCGTAGAACGTTTGCGAGCCGTGTTTGACCGTTCCGGCGTCCTCGACGCTCGGGATGCCGGTGTCCCGGGCTTCCTCGAGGCGGTCGTCGTGGACTAGCTCCGGCTCGAGGTACTTGATCATCGCCGTCTCTTTCGGTCCGCCGTGGGGTCCGTTCTGGTCGAAGCAGTCGTCGACCAACTCCGGAATCGACTCGTCCCACATCCACTCGATCGCGTAAGCGACCTCCTCTTGACGAAGGCGTGCGCCGACCTCTCGGAGATGCTGGACGTTGCCGCCGTGGGCGTTGACGTAGATCACGCGGTCGATCCCGTGGGTGGTGAGGTTTCGCGTCAGCGACTCCATGTACTGACGAAACGCCGGCGGGTCGACCCACATCGTTCCGTGGAACTGCCGGTGGTGGCCGCTGACGCCGACGTTGATCGTCGGCGTACAGAGATACCCCGTCCGGTCGGCGACCTCCCGGGCGAACGCTTCCGCGATCAGGTGGTCGGTTGCCTCCGGCAGATGCGGGCCGTGCTGTTCGGTCGAGCCGAGCGGCACGAGCGCGAGCGATTCCGATTCGAAATACGTCTCGAGGTCCGGCCACGCTTCGTCGGCGAGATACATACGTACTCTCTCGTGTGTGGAGCATCAATAGCGTAGTGTGAAAGACCAGCACATGAACGCACGTTGCCCGGAAACGAGAAAGAGCGCCGAGAGTAGCGTCGAAGCGACGGCTGGCCGAACCGAGGAACCAACACGTGGAAACCCGTCGCTGACGAGGTTCGTCGGTAATTCCATATTACCGAAATCGGCGTCCTAGCGTGAAAGAACGAGCGTGCTATCGGTCCCGTTCCGCCGACATCGTTGATTTTCCAGCAGTATAGGGTGTTTATTCAATTTATTTGGTTAGGTACTATACGAACCCTCATCCAGGTTGCCGATTCATGACGGGATCGAACTCGGGCGAATCGACGTGCCGTGATCCGTGTCTCGAGTCCGGAACGCCAGTGTGCGATCGCGGTCGTCCCCATCTGCTCGACACACGACCGATCGCGCTCTATGCGTGAAATCGGACACGTTCGGTCGCCCGATGAGGGAGAGACGTTTCAGTCACGATCGGTCAGTTTCTCCCCATGCTCTCGACTCGGTCACAACACGTGTTTATCGCCTGCCTGCGTGCGAATCGCTTCGTGATCGATTACACTCGTTGCTGGGGGTCAGACCCGAACCCGTATCGATACGTCACGGTACGGCGAGCGCGCAATTCGCCGTAACACACACTTCAATCATTGCGACCGCGTGGAACGTGACTTGTTAGTTTCACTACTGATTGATAGGCACTCAATTACAAAAGACGGGCGGACCGACGAGAGTTAGTACATGGTACTCCGATATCCCGCTCAAGCACAGGTTCCCGAGTGGTTACAAGACCCGATCGCGGAGCTCGTCACGTTCCTTCCACGTCTCGTTGGCGCGCTGGTGATCCTCGCCATCGGCTGGATCGTCGGCCGAGTGGCCGCGGGCGCCGTCCGCCGGCTCGCCGATGGCGTCGAACTCGACCGAATGGTCCTCGAGACGCCGCTCGGACGCATCCTCGGCGGCACAGAACAAGCCGTCTCGAGTGCGTTCGGGACGCTGGCGAAGTGGTTCGTCTACGCGCTTGCGATTCTCGCGGCTGCGAACGCGCTCGCGATCGCGACGCTGTCGGAGTGGATCTCGACGGCGGTGTCGTACCTGCCGGCTTTCATCGCCGGGCTGGCGGTCATCGTCCTCGGATTCGTCGTCGCGGACTTCATCGGCGATGCCATCGAACGGACCCGCGCGGCGACCCAGACGGCCTACACCACCTGGTTCGCCACCGGTGCGCGGATGTTCCTTTACTTCACGGCCATCGTCATCGGTCTCGATACGATGGGAATCGACGTGGGCATCCTCTACGTGTTCGCGCGAGCGCTCGCGTGGGGGCTCGGCGCGGCCATTGCCATCGGCGCTGGCGTCGCGTTCGGCTGGGGCGGCAAGGACTACGTCGCCGACAACATCGACCGCTGGATGAGTCGGACGAGCGAGGTCGCACCCGGCGAAAGCGAGTCCGCCGGGAGCCAGTCTCGCGCCGGCGACCGAACCGGCAGCAGTCCGAGCACCGATCGCGAACCGGGATCCGAGCCCGGTCCCGGACCGACCGACGACGACTAACCGCACGGCCCGCCTGTGGTCGCTCTCGACACGACGCGGCACCTGGTGAGGCCAGCTACACGCTCGACCGGGGCGGCGACGCTCAGTCGGCTTCAATCTCGCTCGTGGCTCGAGCCGCCGGATCGTCGGCCTCGTCGCGCGGAAAGAGTGGCTTGACCGGCACGATCACGTGGGCGCGGACGAGGTTCCCGTCGTTCAGTCGCCATTTCCTGAGATGCACGATCGAGCGGGAGCCGCTGTAGCCGTCCTCGATCCGCTCGCAGACCGCATCGAACGCCGCCTCGTCGAACAGGTCGTCCGAGACGTGATCAGTCACGATCGCGACACTCCCGCGCCGAGCGTAGACATCGAGGCGCCCTTCGAATACGTGCTCGACGTCCTCGATCCAGCCGTGGATCTCTCCGACCGTCGGCCGATCCGGTGCCGTCGGAAAGGTGATCGATGCCTGATACTGGTCGGGACGTTCCCGGACGTGTCGCTGCCAGAGTCGCCCTAGATGCTGTACGACTCCGGGTCCGGGCACCCGCGACGCGATATCGGTCGCTCGGCCGACCGCAGACGACACGCGCCGTCGAAGGTAGGTGATGGGATCGGCTCGATCGCGTTCCCTCATTCGTTCTCACCTTCGAGTTGCGGGCATCGGTAATACGTCCTTTGTTGTCGAAAACGATAGTTCAACAAGAAAGTCACGCGAGCGTGTGTATTGTCGCTTCGCGAGGGTTTTGTACAATCCGTTACTACCGCGGGACAGCATGCATCGAACAGGGCACACCCACTCGGTTTCCCGCCTCGTCGGATCCGTCGGGATCGTCGCCATCGGCGTCGCGGGTAACACTGGCTTTGACACCCCGCTCCGAACGATTCCAGCCCTCCTCTTGATCGCACTTGGTGTCGCTGGCGTCACGAGCACTGCACGGGAAGCTGGAACGGCACGGCTCCGATGGATGGCGAAACGATGGTGGGTGCTTGCCTTCGCGACCTTCCTCCCCTATGCGCTGGCGACTGCTCCCGACAGCGAAGCGGCGGCCGCCGTCGGTGACGCGTTCGCCGGCCCGGTCGCGGGGCTCGTCCTCGAGTCGGTCGCCGGTGCGATGGCCCTCTGTGCCGTGTCGATGTCGGTCCTGTACGCCTTCGCCCGGTACGGGATCCATCCGGGACGGCCAACGCCCGAAGAGCGCGTCCTCGCCGACGGCGGCGACGATTGAGACGGTCTGCTGTCCTGATGTCCCGGCGCACCCGTAGGACGGGTGGCGGGTGCGCCGGAACCCACTGACAGGGGTCCGTATGAGCTGTCGACCGGTTCCCGAAATCCCATGGCAGGTCGCGGGTGCGCCAGCACTGACTGCTATAGTAGCCACTGAAAGTCAATGTACACCTGATCGCACGAGGGTTGTGCGATCGGTGTGTAAATCGTTTCAGTTGTTACTATAGAGGTCCGTACGAGCACGCATCGGCTGCAGTCAGCCAACAGCTATATATTCCGGCACCGACTCAACCCGGCAAAGCGGTGCACGACGTGATTCCGACACTACCCGATTCGGATCGAACCCTGCTCGCCGCCTCGCTCGCCTGTTTCGCCGTCGCCGGCGTCGCGACCACCGCCACCGACGGCGTCGAACTAACGATCGGAGCGACTGCGCTCGCCATCGTCGGCGTCTACGGCGTCGCTCGCTACGCCCAGTCGGTCACACGACGGACGCTCGCACATACAGCACTGGGCCTGTGGCTGTCGTTCATCGGAATCGCCGGCACACACGCCGTCGGCCTCGAGACAATCGGCACCGTCGCGCCTGGACCTGCCGCGGTGACGGTCGTCGCGCTCACCGCGGTTACGTGGGCGACGCTGCTCGCTGCCGCCGGCGCAACGATCTTTCTCGGCTTTCGAGAGTACGGCTCGCCGGCCCCGGCGGACGAACAGGTTCTCGACAGCGACGCCTCTGATTACTCGACGCGGTAACTCACCGCGATCCCTTCACCAAGCGGGAGAATCATCGTCTCGAACGCCGGATCGGTCCGGACCGTCTCGAGGTACTCGATAATTCCCTGCGTGTGTTCGTTCGTCTCCGCAGGTGGGGCCCCGTCGGCCCACTCGAGCAGGTCGTCGAAGTCGATAACCCCAGCCGTGATCGCGTTGTCGGCGATGACGACGCCGCCGACCGGAACTGTCGCACGGACGGCCTCGAACGCATCGGCGTACTTGTGCTTCTGGTGGTCGATCAACACCACGTCGAACGGCCCGTCGTAGCGGTCGATCGCCACCATCGCGTCGCCGTGTTCGTATCGTGCGATCGCGTCGTAGCCGCCCGCGGCCATGTACTCGCGGGCGAGCTCGAGTTCGTCCGCGTCGACTTCGGTGAGGACGATCTCGCCGTCGTCGGGGAGGGCCTCGGCAAGCCAGTAGGCTGAGTAGCCGTATCCAGAGCCGAACTCGAAGACCCGCTCAGCGCCGTTCAGTCGGGCGACGAACCGAAGGAACGCGCCGACCTCGGGGCCGACATGGGGAAAGCCCTCCGCGGCGGCGTATTCGTCCATCTCGCGTAGCGTCTCGTCGGGGTCCGGGCCGACCGCGCGAACGAAGCGGGCGATGTCGTCGGTGAGAACGTCGGTCATACGCGAGCATACTGGCAGCCAGCACAAAGACACTGCCGGACACACGGGCAAACACTGCTCGCGCGCGAGCCGCCGTCGCGATTCTTTCGCTATCCCATCACACTGCCGTCTGCCTGCTCGCCGCGGGTTCGTGGGAGCGACAGTATCCTTTTTGCCACTCGAAATCATCCTTTCGACCGACATGTCTGCCGACCATACCCTCGCCGAGTCAGTCGATAATCTGGTGTACGAACCCGTACAGGTCCACGAGCACGGCATCGACCTGACGGTCGCCGCCGTCTACGAAGTCGCCGCTCCCGGCAGCATCGACTTCGGCGGCGACGAACTCGCAGACGCCGACCTCGAGCCGGTGCCAACCGAGCTCGCGGCGCCCGACGACGAGTACGGCTGGTGGGACCTCGAGGGTGGCCAGTACGTCATTCAGCACAACGAGTTCCTGACGGGGCTCGAGCACCCCGTCCAGCTCCAGCCGCGCAACGAACTGCTGGCCCGTGGCGGGTCCCATCCCTCGATGCTGGTTCGCGACCACCTCCCGTTGATGCCGCTGTCGGTCGCCGACGGCGGTCTTCGGCTCAAGGAGAACGCGCGAGTATCGACGGTTACAACGTTCGGTGACAGCTAATCGCCGAATATCGTTGTCCAACAGCGTATTTACCGTCTGACTCCCTAGCCCGCGGTAGTGATGTATCAGGACATCCTCGTTCCGACGGACGGGAGCGACGGGACCCGGCAGTCGCTCACGCACGGACTCACGCTCGCGGAGCGATTCGATGCGACGATCCACGCACTGTCGGTCGTCCCCGAGGGGCCACTGGGGACGCTCCAGTCCGACGAGGGACACCGCGTCGCGGAGCGAGCAGTCGAGCGCGTCGAGGTCGAAGCGACACGCGAGGGGGTCGACGTCGTGACGGCGGTCGAACAGGGTGTGCCACACGAGGTGATCCTCGCGTACGCCGATGACCACGATATCGACATGATTATTATGGGGACACAGGGCCGAACCGGGCTCGATCGGGTGCTCGTCGGCAGCGTCGCCGAACGGGTCGTCAGGATGGCCGACATCCCGGTCGTCACCGTCCGGCTGAACGACGAGATTCGGATCGAGGACGCCGACGAGGCCGCCCGAATCGCGCGCAAAGCCGTCGAAGCGGAGGGGTACGACGACATCACTGTCAGCGACGATCCACACCGAACCAGCGCCTCCTGGATCGTTCCCCTCGAAACCGGTGGCGGGTCGCTCCACGTCCACGTCGACGCCGTGACGAGCGAGGCTCGAGTCGTGAGTTGTTCACACGAGAGTCGCCACTGAAACCGGCTGCTGTTCCGCGATCTTGGAGGGGTCACACCGCGGTCGCAGCCCCGCCGGCACCTACTGACAGGCGTCCGTCTCAGTCTTGAACGAACTCGCCGTCGCAGCGGTATTCTTGTAATTTGATACTGTTTATCGGCTCGCTCTCGTTGTACGGCTCCGAGTACTGTGCCATGTAGTAGAGCTCGAGCCGCTCGAGGTCGGTCTCGTGCGCACCGTTCCAGCGGTCACACAGGTGGTTCGCTAGATACGACCGGTGGTTCTCGTTGTCGCCCCCCCAGACGTTCGCGAGGTATTTCCGCCAGCGAGTGGTCGGGTACACGTCCTCGTGACTCGCTGGTGGACCCCAGTTGAGCTCGGATCGATGGAGGGCATCCACCTCGGAGCCGTTCTCGAGTTCGGCTGGTGCGAGGAACCAGCCGTCGGTTCCGAGCGGTTCCGGAGCGAACATCTTCCAGGATTGTTCGGTTGCCGTCGCCTCGAGTGCTTCCTCGCCGGGTTCGGGCACGTCGGTGTAGCCGACCGCCTGTGCGTTCGAGAGGACCACGAGAACGAGAAAGAGCCAGGGGAGCACCGTCGAAAACAGCGCGCGTCCGCGAGCGACCCCGACAGTGAGAAGTTGCTGTGGCGCTGGCGCGGCGGTCGGAACGTCGCCGATCGTCGGTCCCTCGGGGAGCGTGGTTCGGAGTCGAGACATCGCGCCGCGTAGCGGTCCGACGAGGCCGGCTCGGGTCGCCAGCGCGGTCACGCTGTCCCAGACGAACGGCGGGTAAAACGGGACGAGTGCAGTGACGACGACCAGCGGAAAGATCCCGATTCGCATCGTCACGAGCATGCCAAGATGCATGCCGGCGTACGCCATCGCGAGTGCCATTCGCAGCCGACCGGTGAGGAGGATCAACAGTGGTGAACTGAGCAAGAGCGCCGCCCACAGGTACGTCATCAGTTGCAGTAGCTCGGAGTGCCCAGCGAGGACATCGCCGAGCAGGTACGTGAACTGATAGTCGAGACTGAAGACGTAGACGACTGCCTCCCCGTTGAACCACATCTCGCCTCGACTCTTGTGGATCGCGTTCACGACGTACATGGCAACGACCTGGAGCAACAGTGCCATCGTCGCCACGTTCGAGACGGTCGCTCGCGACTCGTCAGCGTGGCGAGCGTCGACGGCCCACCGCTTACCCAGCGGCAGGAACATCGCCCAGAACAACAGGACGCGAAGCAACACGTCCCCTCCGTTGAGAACCATTGGATTCCGGACGTGTAGTGAGACGAGCAACAGCCACGAACAGACCGTCGCGAACCGGGTTCGATACCCGACGGTCATCGCGACCGCAAAGACGGCGGCGACGACGAACAACAGCGCGATCGCCCACGTCTCGCCTGAGATCGCGTGCAGCGAGTACACGTTCGAATAGTCCGAGAACAGGGCCGCTCGTGGGAGCACCCCTGAGTCCGTGTAGAACGCCTCGAGATTCCGCGACCGGAGTACGAGATCGGTGAGCAACAGGAGCCCGAGCGCGATCCGAAATGCAGCCAGCGCTCGTGTGTCGATCGCGAATCGATTCGCAATCCCAGCCGAGAGTCGATCAACGGCACCCGAAAGCCGGCGGCGTACGTCAGTTGAAGAGCTTCGTTCTTGCATCGTCTGGACTAGATATTCGGTGTCCCGACCAGATCGGCATAAGCTTGGTGTATGGTGAAATTCACCTTTGACCTACCAACCATCTCAGGTCCCAACGCGCGGTGATTGGACGGTGCCCTGAACGACGATCACTCCGTGCCGAGAGTCGTTCGATGAGTACCGTGATTCCGGACGAGGATCCGGTCGTCCTGTTCGATGGGGTCTGTCCCCGCTGTACTTGCCTCGTCCAGTTTATCATGCCTCGAGATCCGGACTGGAAATCCACTTCGCGTCCCTCCAGTCCGATACCGGGCAGGAACTGCTCGCCGCGCACGACCCCCCGATGGACCCCCTCGAGTAGATCTGGACCGATGTCTCTGCTCCGACAGTGATGGTCCGACGGTCACGACTGGGGGACAAATCCGTTCGTGGAGGGACAAACAGGGATGGCGTAGCTGGCGCTCATGGATCCGGTCACACCAGCTACGCTAGAACGAAGATTCCGCTCGCTCACGTTCGTTCGCGAGTAGAAAAGCCAGGGCGGGGATTTGAACCCCGGAAGTCTCGATTACAAGTCGAGTGCATGAACCGCCCATGCTCCCCTGGCGCTGGCTGTTGATTAGCCGTCCTCCTTTGAATGTGTATCGTTTTCGTCCCGGTTTTCGAGCGACCGTGACATCGTTACCCGGAACTCGTCGTACCCCTCGCGACGATAGAACCGACGGGCAGCCTCGTTGTCGGCCATCACCTCGAGCAACACCTCGTCGGCACCGCGCTCGGCGGTCGCTTCCTCGGCAGCCTCGAGCAACGCGGCCCCGATCCCGCGGTCGCGGAAGGCGGGTTCGACGTAGATGTTCGAGAGCAGCCCGCGGGTGCTGTCGAGTTCGAGGGAGCCACGCTCGAGCGTGACCGAGGCGAAACCGACGATCTCGCCTGCAAGCCGGGCGACGAGGAGGCCGTCGTTGATCTGGTAGGCCGCAAGCGTCTCGCGCATGGTGTCGCGGTTCGAATCGGCGCGGACGGCCGAGTCGTGGCGGCGCTGGTCGCGGGCGAGTTGGACCCACAGGTCGGTGACCGTCTCGAGATCGTCTCGCGTGGCGAGTTCAATCGTCGGCTGCGGGTTGTTCGGGGGCATTCTCGAGTGCGGTCACGGCGGGGAGCGGTTCGGCGGTGAGCATCCGCAGGGCAGCGCCGCCGCCGGTGCTGACGTGGGAGAAGCCCTCGACACCGAGTTGGCGCAGGGCGGAGGCGGTGTCGCCGCCGCCGACGATACTCATGGGTCGGTCCGTGGCGGCACCGAACAGCTGTCTGGTGCCCGTCTCGAAGCACTCGTCCTCGAAGACGCCGGCGGGGCCGTTGAGGATCACCGTCTCCGCGTCCGCGAGGATGCGCTGGTAGTACTCGAGCGTCGACGAGCCGATGTCCATAGCGGCCTCGCCGTCTCCTGGCGGCAAGGCGTTGATCCCGAGTTCGTGGCGCTGGCCGTCGCGGGCGACGGCGACGTCTCGCGGGAGGGCGATCCGATCGCCGTAGGCATCGAGCAAGTCGGCGGCGCGATCGATCTCGTCCCAGTAGCCCTGGTCGTAGATGAAATCGGAACTGGCGTCGCCCAGATCAACGCCGTCGGCGATGAGGAAGACGTTGCCGACGACGCCCGCGGTGAGGACGTGATCGGCCAGTCCTTTCTCGAGGACGGACCAGGCAACGTCGATCGAGTCGGGTACTTTCGCCCCGCCGAGGACGTAGACGCGGGGTTCGGGCGTCTCTTCGATCGAGCCGAGCACGTCGAGTTCGGACTCCATGACACGGCCCGCATAGCCCGGCAGGACGGTCGGAAGACCGACAAGCGAAGGCTGTGAGCGATGGGCCGCCGCGAAGGCGTCGTTGACGTAGGCATCGAGAACCGGCTCGAGGCCCTGCACGAGGTGGGTTCGGGCAGCGCGCTCGGGGTCGAACTCCATGTACTCCTCGCTGTAGAAACGGGTGTTCTCGAGGACGACGCAGTCGCCGTCGTCGAGGTCCCTGACGGCCTCGCGAGCGGCGTCGGTAAACGTTGCATCCACGTAGTCGACGGACTGGCCGAGCAGTTCCGAGAGGCGATCGGCGTGGGGCTCGAGCGTGACGAACTCGTCGCCGCCGGGTCGACCCTGATGGGCGAGGACGGCGACCCGACCGCCACGCGCAACGAGTTCCGAGAGCGTATCGACGTGTGCGCGCAGTCGGGCGTCGTCTGCGAGCGTGCCATCGTCGTCGATCGGACTATTGACGTCGACGCGAACACCGACGGTAGTCCCTTCGACGTCCAGGTCGTCGAGGGTCGCGATCATTATCGACCCCTCCACCGCGGCCCCCGAAAGGTCTTTCTATCGGAGAGATAGGGGCGGTATATGCTGGCACCACACACGATACGATCGGAGTCGCTCCCGACTCACACCGATCGGCAGTCCGCACAGACCAGCTGCCCGTTTGCGTCCCACAGCGACTCCGCGAGCGAGCCACAGGCCTCACAGACGCCCTGGGTCGTGTACTCGTCGCCACCGTTGGGGAGCAACTGCGTCTCGCCTTCCACGGTCGACCGGGTTGCCGTGGGCTCGGCGGACTGACGGTCGCGGTCGATCGGCGGCTCGCTCGAGCGAGGAGGCGTCATCGTCGCCTGGAAGGAACTCGCGGCAGCGATAACGTCGCGCTGGGTGACGACCCCGGCAACGCCGTCGTCGCCCTCGACGACGACGTTGCGGATGTTCTGGCGAGCCATCGTCGTCGCGACATCGGTGAGCGACCGGTCGAGCCCCACCGTGACGACCGGCGTCGTCATGGCGGCTTCGACGGTCAGCGCGGCCGGATCGTGCTCGTCCGCGACGAGTTCGAGGACGTCCCACTCGGTCAGAACCCCGACCGGCTCCGGCCCGCGAACGACCAGCGCGCAACTCGTCTGCTCGTCACGCATGAGCCCCACGACGTCGAGAACGGTATCGGACTCACTGACGCCAACGTAGTCGGTCGTCATCACGTCTCTGACGGACAGTTCCGATTCCATATGCGAATGATTCGCACGAACGGGCTAAAAGCTACCTCCGGCACACTTAAGCAAGACGGCACCGAAGTTCGGTAATTCCGCTACTTAGGCCGTCTCCCACTCGAGCTCGACTCTGGTTCCGTCAGCTCGGCAGGTCTCGAGGGCGTGTTTGGCGGCAAAGCCAGCCTCGTGGGCGCTTTTCCCACGACCGACACCGACCTGCATCTCGACGTCGACGGCGTCCTCGACGTGTGTGAGTGCCTCCTCGTAGTCACTCGTCTCGAGATCGGGACAGATGACGATGACGTTGTCACCGCCGACGAAAAACGAGAGGCTATCGTGGGCATATCGCATGTGACGCATGAGTTCGGCGTACCCCTGCTCGATCTCGATGAACGTGTCGAAGGCGTTGAGTTCGTCCGTGTAGTTGCCGGTGGCGTTGATCACGTCGAAGTGAGCGATCTGGATGTCGTCGTCGGTCCGGTAGGCGTCGTCGATGGTCCGGCCCTCGAGACACTCGCGGCGGTGTTTGTCCTGTGCGCTGCCGGCGTCCTGTAAGCGTTCGGTCGCGTCGGCCAGCGCTTGCACGGGGTTGGTGCCGGTCGCGACGCCGAGACTGAGCGTCACGGGATAGCGGTTACCGACCGACTCCTGGAGGAGGGCGTGGTCCTCGAGGTCGAGCCCGTTCGTGACGGCGATCATATTGTCGAAGCGAGTAAAGAAGGTGTAGCCGCCGCGGTTCCCGACGAACTGGGAGATGTCCGCGTACAGCCGGGACTGCATGGTCTGGAGGTCGGCCTCCCGGCGCGGTTCAGGGGTCACCGTCCACGGCCCGTAGTTGTCGATCTGGACGAGCGTTACCTGCGTATTAGTCACTGTGGCCGATTCTTTCGAACGGCGTCGTATAAGTGATACGCAATCCAGTTTCGTGATGCGCCGCGAGAACCAGTTCTATGCGGGAACCTTCTCGGGATCTTTGCCCTGCGGATGGTACTTCCAGAAGTTGCCGGCGCGCATGGCCGCACCGATAGCCTTGTGCATGTCGAGGATCGTCTCGAACTCGTCGATGTCCTCGTCGACGTAGTCGAAGATGTCGCTCATGGCGACGATCGTCTCGTGGTTGACTCGAATCGGGTAGTTACCGTACTCGTCGACGAACTCGGTGCGGTCGAGCGGGAAGTCCTCCTCCTCGTCGACTTTGTCCGCGATGATTCGCATGTCGAACTTGCGCATCCCCTCGCTGCCTTCCTCTCCGTCGGGGTCGACTGGCCAATCGTTGCTCATACTCCGACGTGTGCAGGGGACCCGCAAAAGGATTACTCCTTGCCGCTGTCACCTCGCTTGCGGGAGATGCGCTCGAGATCGGCCAGTTCGAGCCGTTTGCTGCTGTCGGCGACAGTCATCGCTCGTTTCGCTCTTGATCTGTCCGTGTGTGGCGAGCCAGTCGCGTTCGTTACCGCTACCGGTCTCAGGACCTCGTCGGCCCAGTTCCTGCAACTGCTCAGCGACGATCGGTTCGGTCGATAACGGGAGGCAGGCCTGACGGTATCATCGTCCGAATAGCTGAGAGACGAGAGAGAAGAATGTCCGTAGCGACCGAACAGATACGAACTCGCTCGAACCGGAGACAGTAAATGGGCGTCGTGTCGGTTAGTCGTCGGCCGTTTCTGTGTCCGCTTTCTCACCCAGCACTTCCTCGCGATGCTCGTCGAGCAGCGGCGCGCGACCGCGAGGCTTGGGGTTGGTCTCGGTCATCTTGATCGGGTTGCCCGCGATCTCGACGTCCGTGTCGGCACCAGGCTGTTCGACCGGCACGAGCATGTCTCGCGTGTGGACGTGCGGGTCGTCGAAGATCTCCTCGGTGGTCTGGACCGGCGCGGCGGGCACACGACCCTCGAGTTTGTCGACGAGTTCGTCGTTGGTCTGTGCGCGAGTCCACTCGGCGATCTCCTCGCGCAGTGCGTCGCGGTGCTCTAAGCGCTCGGGCGTCGTGGGGTAGTCCTCGGCGAGATCCTCGCGATCCATCACGTCGCACAGTTCCGCCCAGTGGTTGTTGTTGAACGCGGCGATGACGGCGTAGCCGTCGTCGGTCTCGAAGGCGTTGTAGGGGAACAGCGTCGGGTGGGAGTTACCCCGGCGGGTGGGGGCGTCGCCGGTGTACGACTGCTGGTAGATGGCCCGCTCGGTGAAGCTGATCATCGAGTCGTACATGCCGGTGTCGACGTACTGGCCTTCGCCGGTCTGTTCGCGGTGGTTGACCGCAGCCAGAATGCCGATACAGTTCAGCGTCGCGGTAAAGAGGTCGCCGACGCCGGGGCCGGTCTTCGTCGGCGGGCCGTCGGGCTGGCCGGTGGTCTCCATGACGCCACCGAGCGCCTGCGCGATGAGGTCGAAAGAGGGCTGGCCCTGCCGATCAGTTTCGCCCGTGCGCGGGTCACCGAACCCACGGATCGAGGAGTAGATGATGTCCTCGTTGTACTCTGTGAGCGTCTCGTAGCCCAGGCCGTACTTCTCCATCGTACCCGAGCGGTAGTTCTCGACGACGATGTCGGCTTCCTCGACCAGCGAGAGGAAGTCCTCGCGATCCTCTTCCTCGCGGAAGTTCAGCTCAATGCTCTTCTTGCCGCGATTGACGCTCTGGAAGTAGCCACCGTAGGCCTCCTCCTCGGAGTCGTCGACGAACGGCGGGTTCGACCGGATCATGTCACCGCCGGGACGTTCGATCTTGACGACATCCGCACCGAGGTCCGCGAGTAGCATCGTGCAGTACGGCCCAGCCAGCACCTGGGTCAGATCTAGCACGCGAAGGTTGGAAAGTGCTCCCATGTCTGTACGCCCTCTTACGAAACCATCCCCAAAACCCTTACCATCGATCATGAAGTTGAAACCATGTGCCACGACCAGTGCGAACACTCACCATTGGGACACTCATAGGATGTTTAAAGAATATTATCATGGAAGATCATTAAGTTTATACCCGAGTTCCTCATGGTTCTCAATACGATGTCCCAAACGGTCGTCCTCGGCGTGATTGGCTCCGATGCCCACGTCGTTGGCATCACAATCTTAGAGCAAGCCTTCAGCGCAGCCGGCTTTGATGTCGTGAACCTCGGCGTCCAGACCTCCCAGGAGGAGTTCGCCGAAGCCGCGGTAGCCCACGACGCACAGGCTGTACTCGTTTCCTCGCTCTACGGCCACGCCGAGCAGGACTGCCAGGGATTCCATACCGTCCTCGACGAGGCGGGCGTCGATGCCGTCAGCTACATCGGCGGCAACCTCGCTGTCGGACAGGACGACTTCGAGCAAACCCGGAAGACGTTCCGGGAGCTCGGCTTCGATCGCGTCTTCGACTCCGAAACCGACCCCGAAGACGCGATTGCTGCGCTGCGCGAAGACCTCGAGATCACTCCGACTGAGTCGGAACGCGCAACTATTAGTTCTTAGATGTCTAGATGATACGAGACGAACGCATACCATCCGACGAGCTACAGCGTATCGACGAAGAGATTCGGTCGAACTGGCCGACGGGGGCAGACGTCGACTTCGAAGAAGCGATCGAGTACCACGAATCGCTCCCCGAACACAAGCGATTCGCCGACGTCCTCGAGTCGGCGGACAAGCCGCTACTCCAGCCCCGAGCCGGTGTGCCCCGGCTCGACGACCAGATCGAACTCCTCGAATACCTTCATCAAGAGGGCCAGGCCGATCTGCTGCCGACCACCATCGACTCGTACACGCGTGACAACGAGTACGAGAAGGCCCAGCAGGGCTTAGAAAAAGCCCGCGAAACCGGCGACGACACCCTGAACGGCTTCCCAGCCGTCAACCACGGCGTCGAGGGCTGCCGGAAACTGATCGACGCGATCGACGCGCCGATCGAGGTCCGTCACGGCACGCCGGACGCCCGGCTGCTCGCGGCGATCACCTTCGCCGGCGGCTTCCAGAGCTTCGAGGGGGGCCCGATCTCTTACAACATTCCGTACACCAAACGCCACGGGCTCGAGGAGACCATCAAGCGGTGGCAGTTCGTCGACCGCCTTGCGGGAGCGTACACCGAACGTGGCATCCGCATCAACCGCGAGCCGTTCGGCCCGTTGACCGGCACGCTGGTGCCGCCGTCGATCGCGATCGCGATCGGGATCGTCGAGGGGCAGCTAGCGGCGACCCAGGGCGTCCGGTCGATCACGCTCGGCTACGGACAGGTCGGCAACGTCGTGCAAGACGTCGCCGCCCTGCAGGCGCTTCGGAAACTCGCGAACGAGTACCTGCCAGACGAGGTCGTCGTCACCACCGTCTTCCACGAGTGGATGGGCGGGTTCCCGCCGGACGAGGCCCGCGCGAACGGCGTCATCAGCCTCGGCGGGATGACCGCTGCCATCGCCCAGCCCGATAAGGTCATCACCAAGTCGCCCCAGGAGTTCCAGGGGGTCCCGACCAAGGAGGCGAACGCCTCGGGCCTGCGCACCACGCGCCAGGTCATCGACATGGCCATCGAGCAGAAGATCGACATCGACGGCATCGAGGAGGAACAGGAACTCATCGAGCGCGAAACCCGCTGTCTGATGGATACGATCTTCGAACACGGCGACGGCGACGTCGTCCAGGGGACGCTCAAGGCATTCGACTCCGGGGCACTCGACGTGCCCTTCGCCCCCAGCGACAGTGCGAAAGGGGCCGTGCTCCCGGCTCGAGACGACGACGGTCGCGTCCGCATCTTCGAGTGGGCCGACCTCGCGATGGACGACGATATCAAAGAGATTCACAAAGCGCGACTGTCCCAGCGTGCCGACACCGAGGGGCGCAAACAGTCGTTCCGGATGGTTGCAGACGACGTCGACGCGATCAGCGACGGCAAACTCATCGGTCGCCCCCAGGGCGACGTGAAACTATGAATATTACAGGCATATACGCAACGCCCGGCTACTCCGGGTTCTTCTTCGACGACCAGCGCGCGATCAAGCAGGGAGCAGAGCACGACGGCTTCACCTACGAGGGTGAGCCGGTCACCGACGGCTTCGACGAGATTCGCCAGGCCGGCGAGTCGATCATCGTCGACGTCGAACTCGAAGACGGGACCGTCGCTCGCGGCGACTGTGCTGCGGTCCAGTACTCCGGTGCCGGCGGGCGCGACCCGCTATTCAAGGCCGAGGAGTACGCCCCCGTCATCGAGGGCCCCGTCGCCGCCGAACTCGAGGGCCGCGATGCGACTGACTTCCTCGACAACGCCGAGTTGCTCGAAGAGATGGAAGTCGACGGCGACCGCCTGCACACGGCGATCCGCTACGGCGTCTCACAGGCGCTACTCGGCGCAGCCGCCGAAGCCGAGAACACGACGAAGACGGACGTCATGGCCGACGCGCTGGGCACCGAGCCCGCGACGGAGCCGGTCCCCGTGTTCGGTCAATCCGGCGACGACCGCTACACCAACACCGAGAAGATGTTCATCAAGGGCGTGCCGGTCTTGCCCCACGCGCTCATCAATAGCGTCGAGAAGATCGGCGAGAACGGCGAAACGCTGCTCGAGTACGTCGAGTGGCTCGTCGAGCGCTCGCAGGAGCTGGGTCCAGAAGACTACGATCCGCGCTTCCATATCGACGTCTACGGGATGATCGGCGAGATATTCGGCGCGCCGTACGACCGCGATGAAGTGGTCGACTACTTCGCGGCGCTCGAGGAAGCCGCCGCACCGTACCCGATCCAGATCGAGGGGCCGATGGACGTCGGCAACCGCGCCGATCAGATCGATGCGATGGTCGAACTCCGCGAAGGGCTTGCCGAGGCCAATGTCGACGTCGACATCGTCGCCGACGAGTGGTGTAACACGTTCGAGGACGTGCAGGCGTTCGTCGACGCCGGCGCGGCCGACCTCGTGCAGGTGAAGACACCCGACCTCGGTGGCATCCACCGTAGCGGACAGGCGGTTCGCTACTGCGAGGGCACCGACACGCGGGCCTACCTCGGTGGGACCTGCAACGAGACGGAAACCTCCGCGCGTGCCTGCGCCCACGTCGCGCTCGCGACGAACGCCGCGCAGGTGCTCGCAAAGCCCGGTATGGGCTTCGACGAGGGGTACATGATCGTCGAAAACGAGATGCGACGAACGATCGCGCGACGAGCACGCAACCAGCCACAACAGACTGACGAGGTGACTGCAGATGACTGATTGGACTGATCCCGACACGTTCGCACAGGCACTCGAGCAAGTCGAGACTAAAGAGAAGGGCAACTGCTTCGAGGACTTCGAAGAAGGCGACATCATCGAGCACGACCCCGGCCTGACGCTCACCCAGTTCGGCAACGAACAGTGGATGGGCCAGACGCTCAACCACGACCCCGCCTACTGGCGCACCGACGCCGCCGAAGCACGGGGCTTCGAGGAGCCGCCGGTCCACCCCGACTACCTGACCGCCGCGACGCTCGGTATCACCGTCGAGGACCTCAGTGAGAAAGGCGGCTACTTCCTCGGTCGCACCGACGTTCGCTTCCCCAACGCGCCGGTCTACACGGGAACCGAACTCCACGTCGAGAGCGAGGTCGTCAACCGCGCCACCTCGAGTTCCCGACCCGAGTACGGCATCGTCTCCTGGCGCACTCGCGGCAAAGACGCCGAAACCGGCGAGGTGCTGTGTTCCTACGAGCGTACGAACATGATCCCGCGTCGCGAACCCGTCGCCACCGACGGGAGCGGTGCCGCCGCTGCCGAGGAGGAAGACGACGGACCCGAACTCCCCGACGAGTTCATTACCCCTGAAGGTGGCTACTTCGAGGACTTCGTCGCCGCACTCGAGGACGCCGACGACGAAAACGCCGCCGTCGCCTACCGCCACGAACGCGGTCGCACGCAGGACGACGTGACCGTCGCCTCGCTGCCGCTGGCGACGCTCAACACGGCCAAACAGCACCACAACGTCGACGTGATGTCCGACTCGCCGTCCGGCGACATCGTCACCTACGGCGACGTGACCCGCTCGACGGCGCTCGGCCACGCCCGCTCCGACGAGCAGACCTGGCGCGAGGTCGGCTTCGACGACGAATCGTTCCACACGTTCGTCGCCGTCGGCGACACCGTCTACGCCTTTACGCGCGTCATCGAGGCCGAAGACGACGCCTCGAGCGACGAGGCCGGCATCGTCACCTTCGAACACATCGCGTTCAATCAGGACGACGAACCTGTCTATTCGGGGACACGAACCGCCGAGATTCGAAAGCGTTCTAACTAACACGATCGAACATCATAAACGAATTCAGACACATGACTGACGACATTCGACTCTGCCGTACGTTCCAGACTGCACCGGCCGCCGTTCCGAAAGACGACTCCGCGAAGTATCTGCGCTCGGGCCTCGAGGCCGAGGGCTTCCAGGCCCCCGACTGGCTCGTCCCCGACATGGAAGACGGCACCGCGCCGAACATGAAAGACGAGGGCCTCGAGAACACGATCGATCTCGTCCCCGACTATGACTTCCCTGGCGAGATCTGGCCCCGCGTCGAGTGGAGCTACGAGGACGCCTCCTTCCGCGACCGCGGTCGCGAACAGATCGACCAGCTCGTGGGCGAGATCGGTGACGAAATCGAAGGCGTCGTCGTCCCCAAAGTCGGTCGCGTCGAGGACGTCAAACGCGCCGCCGAAGCCGTCGCGGAAGCAGAGGCCGAACACGGCTACGCCGACGGCTCGATCAAACTCTCGATCATCGTCGAGACCGGTCGCGCCCGCTCGGATCTCCGCGAAATCTCGAAATTCGGCGAGGAGTCCCGACTGACCGCGCTCGTCTTCGGTCCCGTCGACTACGCCGCCGAACTCGGTGCGCGAGACCTCGGCGACGGTCGCCCGCGCTGGGACGGCCTGCTCGAGGCCCTCTCGAACGAAGCCAGCGCCGCCGACCTGCTCTGTATTGGCGGTCCCTTCGACGACCTGTTCAAGGAACGTGCCGGCCTGACCTACTACAACGCCGACGCCTACGCCGACCAGGTCGAACACGAAGCCCACCTCGGCCTCGACGGCTCCTGGTCGCTGTACCCCAAACAGACGATTCAGGCAAACACCGTCCACATGCCCACACCCGAGGAACTCGAGCGCGACGTGAGCAAGATCGAGCGCTTCAACGAGGCCAAGGCCGAAGGGACGGGCGCAGTCACACTCGACGGCCAGATGGTCGACGAAGCGACGTTCAAGGTCTTCCGCAACACGGTCCAGCAGGTCCGTGCGATCGACGAGACCCGACCCGCCCAGACCGAGGAGTACTACGACGAGGACCTCCTCGAGCGCGCCCGCGACCTCGAGCTGTCCTACACGTAACCGTCCTGCACGGTACGTGAAACTTGCCGGCTGATCTCCTCGCGGATCTGTTCTGCGTTCGCGTTCTCCTCTCGACGCCGCTCAGTGGACTCCAGAATTAGGGTGTGACCAGCGTCGCGTCGGCTGCCGCTGCATCGGCGCGCTCGAACAAATCGTCGGGTTCGGCGTCGAGCAGCGGCTCGAGGCGGGCGTTGGTTTCGACTCGGTCGGGGGTGACCCGGTTGCAGCCGGCGTCGATCGTCGAGTCGGTGAAGGTGCCGATCTCGCGGGCTTTCGCGACGATGTCGGCTTTGTCCCACGTGAGCAGCGGGCGATGAATCGGGAACCGCGTGGCGCGGCTGGTGACCCCGAGGTTGCGGACGGTCTGGCTGGACTTCTGGCCGGCTGCCTCGCCGGTGACGACGCCGTTGGCGTCGACGCGGTCGGCCAGCGTCTCGGCGGCGCGATAGAAAAAGCGGCGCAGCGAAAGCATCCGACCCTGTTCCATTTCGGAGACCAGCAGGTCGACCGTCTCGCCGCCCGGAATCCGATAGACCTGCATGTCGAAGTTCGGTGCGTACTCCGAAAGGATCCGGACTGTCTCCATGGCACGGGCCTCGTGATCGATGCCGCCGTAATCGCCGAGATCGACGTAGGCCGGAACGACCGGACTCCCGCGGCGCATCATCTCGTAGGCCGCGACCGGTGAGTCGATACCGCCGCTGACCAGCGCGATGACCGGCTCCTGCGAGCCAAGCGGCAGTCCGCCCGGGCCGGGGACCGTCTCGAGGTAGATGAACGTCAGATCCTTGCGGACCTCGACGCCGAAGGTCAGGTCGGGATCGTCGAGGTCGACTTCGGGTTCGAAGTCGTCTTCGACAGCCTCCCAGATTGCAGTGCCGCCCTCGCGGGCCAGATCCTCGCTATCGTAGGGCAGGGTCTTGTCCGCACGGCGGGCGTCGACGGCGAACGTCCCGCCGTCGTAGCATGCGCGGGCGGTCTCCTCAAGGGCCTCGATGATCCGTGCTTTTTCGGTGCTAACGGTCAGGGCGGGACTCGCCGAAACGACGCCGAAGGCATCCGTGACGGCGTCGGTCGCGTCCTCAATGGCGTCTTCGCTCGTATGAATCAATGGCCGGTTCCACCGGCGTTCGACCTCGCCGGGAATCGAGCGGTCGGCGAGGAGGGCCTCGATGTTCTCGACGAGGAGTCCCTCCATGTACCGCTTGACAGTGTTGCTCTTGGTGTTGACGTCCCCGTGACGGACGAGGACAGTATGGGCTCCCGGGGGGTGCATGGACTGTGATAGATGATTGTGGCTATAAGGGGATTACGAGGTGCGTCTCAGTCTCGAGCGGGCGAGAGCAGACTTCATCGTCTCAGCCGATCGACTCTTCGACCGTCGGACTGAGACTGCCGGTGTAGGTGTAGATCCCAACGACGAGCACCACGCCGGCCAGCAGCGGAACGACGGCGCTGAGCGCGTAGAGCACGTCGAAGCCGACCGCGTCCGCGAAGGGCAACGAGACCAGTGGCCCGATCGCACCGCCGACGTCGCCGAAGACGTTGTTGGTTCCCATCGCCCGTCCCATACGGTCCTCGGGCGTGAGGTCCGCCAGCAGGGCGGTCAGGGGGCCGCCGACGCCGCCCTGTCCCGCGCCGATCAGCACGCAGCCGCCGACGACGATCGCAAGCGAGGGTGCAAGCGTCAGGACTGCGAATCCAGTACAGCTCGTTACGAGGAAGACCAGCAGGATCGGCACGCGAGCGCCGACGCTGTCGCTGATCTTTCCACCGGAGATGGTGAAGACGGCCCCCGAAAGCGCCGAGGCGGCCATCAAGAGGCCGGAGGTCCCCTGTTCGCCGTAGTCGATGCCAAATCCAGCGACCTCGAGCGCGAGCGTCATCGACTCGGCCTCGAGGTACAACACGAGCGTCGAGAAGAGCACGCCGAAGTAGGCAAAGTAGAGCCCGAAATTGACCAGGCCGATGGTCAGTGCGGGCAGGGTGGTCTCGAGGTCCCAGGGTTTGATCGAAGAGTTCGGGCTCTCGACATGCGTTTCGGGGACGATGAAATACGCAATGACGCTCGCGAGACCAGCAAAGGAGGCTGCAAGGACGAACGCCGTGGCGTTGCTATAGACTTCGCTGACGATCCCGCCGAGTACCATGCCGGCGGGGAAGCCGAACGTGATCCCGGCTCGGACGATTCCCATGCTCGTCCCGCGCGAGCTGGCCTCGCTGACGTCGGCGGTGATCGTATACGCCGTCGCGAACACGAGCGCGCTGCCGACGCCCCACATGATCCGGGCGAGGACGAACCAGACTTCCGGCATCGCGGAGGTGATCGCGACCACGTAGCCCGCGGTCGCGGCCCCCTCGATGGCCAGTCCCGCGACGAACGGCTTTCGGGTGCCGATCCGGTCGACGAGCACGCCGGCGGGCGCGTTCGCGAACAGCCGCGTCCAGCGGTTCGCAGAGAGGATAACGCCGACCATGAACGCCGAAATCCCCAGCACCTCACCGAGGTTCGGCAGGATCGGAAAGACGACGCCGCCGCCGAAGCCGACGAAGAAGGTACTCGCGACGACGGCGTGGACGACCGAGTTGGTGGCAGAGTCGTGACTCGAGTCAGACACGAGTAGTCACGACGCGTTTCGGAGCAAACACTGGCAGTACCACGTCTTTCGATTCGTCCTGTTGTACGCGGGATCGATGCTTGATTATTCCGACGCGACACGACCAGCCCGGGTCAGGGGAGGGCAGGCACTGACGGTTCGACGGAGTCGAAACGTCCAGTCAGATGACGGCGAAGGACCGCGAATGTGGCCGGGCAGCGCCTCGAGTCGATCGGAGTTAGAACGTTGTGAGTTCGCCCTCGATCACACTGCGCGTGATCTCGGTGACGTCGGCGAGTTCCCGGTCGACGATCGCTTCGACATCGGCGTCGACGTCGGAGACCGCAACACCGTCGTCAGTAACAAGGTGGACGTCGGCGACGTGGGGCTGGTCGATCGGCCGACCGATCTGGGAGAGCAGTCGGACGCGCAGGTCGCGGATGCCGTCGACCTCGCTCACGACGCTTTCGGCGATCTCCGTCGAGAGGAGGTTGTAGATCTTCCCGATGTGGTTGACCGGGTTCTTTCCGCTGGTCGCCTCCATCGACATCGAGCGGTTGGGCGTGATGAGTCCGTTCGCACGGTTGCCCCGGCCGACGGAGCCGTCGTCGCCCTGCTCGGCGGATGTGCCGGTAACCGTCAGGTAGATCGAGCCCTCCTCGTAGTCGTCAGCCGTATTGACGTGGACGTTAACCTCGCGGTCGGTGTGTTCGCGGGCAACGTCCTCGACGAACTCCCGAACGGACTCGACGGCCTCGACGTAGGCGTCCATGTCCGCGATGTACTCGTCGACCATCGCCGCGGCGACAGTGACGTCGATCGTGTCGCCCTCGCGTTTGCCCATGATCTTCACGTCGGGGCCGAGCTCTGGGTTTGCGTCGGCGTACTCGCCGTTCAGCCGGCGCTCGGCCTCGAGGACGATCTGTTCGGTTTCGGTCAGCGGCGCGTGGCCGACGCCGAAACTCGTGTCGTTGGCCATCGGGACGCTCACTTCGTCCTCACCGAAGACCTCCTGCAGGTCGCCGCTGCCTTCGCCGAGTTTGACGTCGACGACGATGTCTTCGCCGACCGTTAGTTGCGGAATCTCGGACTCGAGGTACTCGCGGGCGGCTCGCAGCGCGATGGTCTCGGCTGGGATGGCCTGGCCGTCGTAGTGTTTGGTCGCACGACCGACGATCAGGAGATAGATGGGGTCGACGACCTCGCCGCCGCCGAAAGCGGGTGCGGCTTCGCCTGCAACGAGTTGTGTTTCGTCGGTGTTGAAGTGCAGCACTTCGCCGACGCGGTCGAGGTACTCGCGTGCGAGCGCCCCGGCGACGCTCTCGGCGATCCCGTCACAGATGGAGTCGGGGTGGCCGATTCCCTTTCGTTCGACGATTTCGACCTCCTGGTCTTCGACCGCTTGCCGGTCGATAGATTCGATCCGAATGTTCCGCTCGCTCATTGTCGGCACTTGAGCGAGCGTGGTTCTATAACTTGCGGAAACAGATACGCATTAGAAAATGCTTGCTGGTTATTCGGTCGGCTGGGAATCGAGGGAGGCCGGTCGGTCAGGACTCGAGCAGCAGTCCCAGATACGAGGTCCGAATCTGGTCGTCGGGATCGAGTTCCAGCCGCTCGAGGATGTCGTAGGCACCCTCACGGGCGGTCTCGAGGTCTGATTCGTCCGCGACCTCGGTCTCGACCTCGACGTACTCGCCGACGTCGTCGACTGAATCGAGGGTGACGGTGTACCCACCGAGCGAGAACCGTTCGCGGTCCTTGCGCACGGTCGCGGTGGGTTCGAAGCCGAGACTCGTCAGGATGGCATCGATCGTCTTGTCGTCTTCGATCCCGGTTTCGAACTCCTCACGGGTCTTCGTCTCTTCGTCGACGAGGGGACCCTTGTAGGTGACGTGGGTTTCCTCGGCACCGTCGGCGGGGCGCTCCGAGCGAATCCGCAACGCCTCGTCGGTCTCGGCGAAATCGCGATGTGGCGCGTTGTAGTAGGTGTCCGCCTGCACGACCGAGCCCACCCGCGTCGCCTCGAGCGCCTCGAGGCGGTCACGGACGGCCGCGAGCTCGGCGGGGACCTTCACTTCGACCTCGTACATGCCCGTGGAGACGGACGACGGTCGTAAGTATCGGTCGCTCTCGCTCGAAAACGTCGTACTTAAATGTAGACGGGCGGACGTACAACGTATGACTGAGGATCAAGAGGCCGAGCTAGACGAGCAGGCCGATGACGTCGACGAAGAAGTAGCCGAGGAAGCCGCCGACGAAGCCGACGGGCTTCAGGAAGGCGACTTCGTCGAACTCGAGTACACCGCCTACACCGTCGAGGACGAGCAGCTGGTCGACACGACCGACCCCGAGGTCGCCGAGGAAGAAGGTGTCGACGATCAGGGTCAGGAGTTCAAGCCACGAACGATCGTGCTGGGCGAGGGCCATATCTTCGAGGGCGTCGAGGACGCACTCGTCGGCTCCGAACCCGGCGACTCCGGCAGCGTGACGATCCCCGCCGAGGACGCCTTCGGCGAGTACGACCCCGACGACGTCCAGACCGTCAGCGCCGAGAAGATCGACGAGGACGACCGCTACCCCGGTGCGAACGTGCAGATCGACGGCCAGCAGGGCTACATCAGCACGATCATCGGCGGTCGCGCTCGCGTCGACTTCAACCACCCGCTGGCCGGTGACGATGTCGAGTACGAGTACGAGGTCCTCGACGTGGTCGACGACCGCGAACAGCAGGCCGCCGGTCTCTTCGAGATGTACCTCGGGATGGAGCCCGAACTCTGGATCGAGACGGACGAAGTCGAAGAAGAGGTCCCCGTCGAGCCCGACGAAGATGACGAGGACGCCGAACCCGAATTCGAGACCGAAACCGTCGAGAAGGAGACGCTCTACCTCGAGTCCACGCCCCAGATGACGATGAACCAGCAGTGGATGATGGGCAAACAGCAGATCGGCCAGGACATCATCGAGAAGGTCGGTGTCGACCGCGTCATCGTCCAGGAAGTCATCGACGGCATGGGTGGCATGGGCATGGGCGGTATGATGGGCGGCATGGGCGGTATGGGCGGCGGCGACATCGAGGAGGCCCTCGAGGACGCCGACGTCGATGCCGACGAGATCGTCGAAGAGCTCGAAGGCGCAGAGGAGTAACGCAGCCCGCCAAATTCTGTTGTTTTTCTAAGCCGACACTGACGAGCTCGAACGCGCATTGCTTCCGGTGTTCACCACGGGACAAATAGCGGTGCATCGATGGAGTCTGGACAGCCGTCGCTGATGCTCTCGAGAACTGATAGAGCAAGTCGAAGCCGTTGTCGACGCGTTACGCGATGTCGCGGCTCGTGTCGATCGCCACTTCCTCGGTCAACTCGAGTTTGATCGCGTCGGTCGGCTGGCTGCCGCCGCGGAACTTGGGGATCGTGAGGTAATTCTCGAGTTCGGTGCCGGCGATCTCGGTCCGGAGATCGAAGACGGCATCGACGGCGTGGAAGGTTCGCGTTCGGTTCGCGGGCTCGTTGCGGCCTTTCAGACAGTGGAGCATGGCGATGCTACCGGTCTCGAGCATCGTGGATTTGAGATCGTTGAGAAAGGCGACGTAGTCGTCCGTGTCGGTCCGCTCTAAGACGTCCATCGTGTCGATGATGAGGTTGGCACCGTCGGGGAGTGCGCCGATAAGCTGCGTTGCCTCCTCGAGGGGCGTGTCACTCGCGACGTGTCTGACCGTGGGACTGCCGACCGAGGACGGTGAGGTCTCGATCGCGTGGCGGACGGCGTCGTCGGTGCGTTCGGTCGAAAGATACAGTGTTCCGCGCGCGGCCGTGAGCTCGTAGAGGAGGAGTTCGGACTGGCTAGCTGGCTCAGCAGCAAACGCGACGAGACACCCCGGCGGCAGTCCACCGTCGAGTTTGCGATCGAGCACGCTGATTCCGGTGTCCAGCCGACCGACCATACAATTGTAACCAATTGCTGCAGTGCGTGTATAACTCTTTGCCTTGGTATCATGGCCTGCGTCAGCAAGGGACACAAGAGTGTCGCGCATCCGATTCGCATCTCGTGTCGGCTGGCTCTCGGGGCGAATGGAGAATGGAGAGATTCAAGAGGCACGCAAGAGCCTACACGAACGAATGCGCCACGATCACCTCATCACGAGCAAACAATTCTCGCGGGCGGACATCGAGACCATCCTCGATTACGCGGCCGAGATCGACGACGACCCGTCGGCCGTCGCCGACCGCCACGCTGGAACGTTGCTCGGACTGCTCTTTTTCGAGCCGAGCACGCGGACGAAGATGAGCTTCGAGACCGCGATGAAACGCCTCGGCGGCGACGTCGTCGACATGGGCTCGATCGAGTCCTCGAGCGTCAAGAAGGGGGAAACGCTCGCAGACACCGTCCGCGTTATCGAGGGGTACGCCGACGCGCTGGTCTTGCGCCATCCCAAGGAGGGCTCGGCCACGATGGCCAGCGAGTTCGTCGACGTCCCACTGGTCAACGCGGGAGACGGGGCGGGCCAGCATCCGACACAGACGATGCTCGATCTCTACACGATCCGGGAAAACGCCGGTCTGGACGATCTGACGATCGGCATCATGGGCGACCTGAAATACGGTCGGACCGTTCACTCGCTGGCCTACGCGCTGACGAACTTCGACGCTCACCAGCACTTCATCAGCCCGGAGAGCCTGCAGTTGCCTCGCGAGGTCGTCTACGACCTCCACCAGCAGGACGCGCCGGGGATCCGCGAACACGACTCCTTAGAGGAGATCCTGCCCTCGCTGGACGTCCTCTATGTCACACGGATCCAGCGCGAACGGTTCCCCGACGAAAACGAGTACCAGAAAGTCGCCGGCGAGTACCAGATCGACGCCGAGACGCTCGAGGCCGCGAGCGACGACCTGACGATCATGCACCCGCTGCCTCGCGTCGACGAGATCGCCCCCGAGATCGACGAGACCGAGCACGCGGCGTACTTCGAGCAGGCCCACAACGGGGTGCCGGTCCGGATGGCCCTGCTAGATCTGCTCTTAAGCGACGAGGCGGTACTCGGCGGTGATGACGATGAGTGACGATCACGACCACCACGACGGCAACGACGAGCACGAACTGCGGGTCAGCAAGATCCGCGACGGGACCGTGATCGACCACGTCCGCGGCGGACAGGCGCTGAACGTCCTTGCAATCCTCGGCATCGACGGCAGCGACGGTGAGGAGGTCTCGGTCGGGATGAACGTCCCCTCCGACCGGCTCGCGCGCAAGGACATCGTCAAGGTCGAAGGCCGCGAGTTGAGCCAGGACGAAGTCGATGTCCTCTCGCTGATCGCGCCAGACGCGACGATCAACATCGTCCGGAACTTCGACGTCGTCGAGAAACACCGCGTCGAACGACCAGACGTCGTCGAAGGCGTGCTCTCCTGTCCCAACGCCGGCTGTATCACGACGAGTGGCGAACCCGTCACCTCTCGGTTTACGGTTCTCGAGGACGGCGTCCGCTGTGACTACTGTGGGACGATCGTCCGCGAGGAGATCGCGTCGCTGATCGACACCTGAGACTGCCGGCTGTCCCGTGTTTCAGCCGCGACGAGCATCCAGAATACCTAAGTATTTTCCACCCAATCTTCACCTGTACATGTCACGCACCATCAAAATCGTGCTCGCCCTGTTCGTTGTCGCCGTTCTCTACAAGGTCACGTTCGGCGGCTCCGAAGACGTCGAAGTCGATTACGAACCGGCTGAATAGTATTTCGACGATCCGTCGACGCCGATCGCACTCGGGACGCGATCGGCTGTCACGGGCGCTCGTCCGACAGTAGCGCACTCCATTCCGAACCGCTTACGGTGACGGCGGCGTACCCTGAGCTATGTACGGCGTCGTCACCCGTAACGCCGAGGAGGTACGGTGGCCGGAGTTCGAGCGCGGCTTCTACGAAGTCAAAGACGTGACCGGTCGGTCTTCCGAACCGATCGCCGACGGAGTCAATATGGTCTCCTGTTTCGGCGATAATGCCGCCGCTGACGCCGATCCGTCGCTACTGCCCGTCGACGATATGGGTCGACCAGCCGACCGCCAACAGCCCTACTTCGACTGGGCCTACATCTGCCCGTCCCGCGAGGACTACCGGGAGGGCCTGTTCGAAGTCATCGACGACTGTGTCGCCGAAAACGAAGACGTTCGCCTCGACGATATCGGGTTCCCGCGCGCCGAATACTGTCGCTGTGGCGTCTGTGAGCAGGCGTTCGAGGAAAGCGAGTTCGACGACCGCATGGAATGGCGAGCCAGCGTCATCACCGAGTTCGTCGAAGAAGCCGTCGACCGGATTCCAGGGACCGTCTACATGACTCTTTATCCCGACCCCTACCCCGGTCACCTCTACGAGCGCGCCGGCATCGACCTCGAGGCCATCGAGGAGTACGTCGACGAGTTCGTCGTCCCGCTGTACGACACGAACTACGGGACGACCTACTGGCTCGAGACGATCGCGAAAGGGTTCGAGAGCGCACTCGAGACGCCGTTTAATATCGAGTTGTACGCGGTCAACGTCGACATCGACAACCTGATCCACGCGAGCGAAGTCGCCCAGGAGTACGCCAAGGGCGTCTTCTTCGGCTACGATGCAGGTAACGGTCGTGCGGCCTTGCGACGGATGCAGGCCGACGAGCGCGAGGGCGTCACCCACGGCGAACCGGGCTCGGAATCGGACTCCTGATACTGGCGACTCCCAGTACGCCGGCGGCCAACGCGTACAGTGCCACATCCTGATCCTTGCCGGAATGGGAGGTCGCGAACGCGGAGAAACCGTGACCGAACACGGGTTCTGGTAGGACTCCTGTCAGTGGGTGCCGGCGGGGCCGCGACCGCCCCCGTGGTCGGGCCGGGGCAGCAGACCGTCTGAGTTCGGGATCGGATCGGACCTAATTGGGTCTGATCGGGACTCGAGACATCGGGGAAGACGGTGCTATCGGATTCGGTCGTCGTCGCGGTCGATCTCACGATCGGTCGTTTCAGTGTCGGTCGCCATCCCGCTGGTCGTATCGCTGCCGGAAGTGTCCGGACTGAGGTGAATTTCGTCGTCGGTTATCTGGCTGACCGATGCCTCTTGAAGCGGGTACGTGTCTTCACTGGGATCGCCCCAGCCGAGCCTCGCTTTGATCGTGTCTGTGATACCTGGGTCCGGTTCGACGTGAGCTGTGCCGTGTTCGACGTCGGCGACGATGCCGACCGTTTCACCGGCGGTGTTGACGACGTCCTTGCCGACATCGTCGTCGGTAAACTGTGAGGACATTGCACTCTGAGAAAGGAGCGTGTCTCGCAAGGCCGTGGTGCTTGCTGGCGCTTGCGAACGACACCGAACTTGCGCGCCGGCGACTACTCGAAGGCTGGCTCTCGCTCCTCGAGAAACGCGGTAACGCCTTCTTCGTGGGCCTCAGACGTACGGGCCTGTGCCTGTAGCAGGTTCTCGTAGTCCAGCCCGTCGTCCCACGATCGACCCAGGTTCTCGTGAATGGCCTGTTTCATCAACCCGATGGTCGCAGTCGGGCCGCGCGCAAGCTGTGCGACGATGTCCGCGACCCGGTCGTCGAGTTCGTCGGCAGGGACCGCCTCGTTGACTAACTCGAGATCAGCCGCTCGGTCGGCGTCGATGAACTCGCCGGTAAACGCGAGGCGCTTGGTGGCACGCAGTCCGATGATGTGGGGGAGCATGACGGTGCCGCCAGTGTCAGGGAGCAGCCCGAGCCTGACGAACGCACAGGAAAATCGCGCATCGGCGGCGGCAACCGCGAGGTCCGCGAGCGCGACGATCGACAGTCCCGCGCCGATAGCATCGCCGTTTACCTTCGCGACGATTGGGACGGGACACGCGAGCATCGCCTCGACGACGCGGCCGAACGTCTCTGTGACCTGTTCGTAGGCCGCCTGTGACGACCCGGGGAACTCGGCGAGTGCCTCGAGATCGCCACCGGCGCTGAATGCGTCGCCCGCACCGGTGATGACGATCGCGTCGCACTCCGCGGGCGTGGCAGCGTCGATGGCGTCAGCCAGGTCGGTTGCCGTCTCGGTCGTGATCGCGTTGCGCGTGTCTGGCCGGTCGAACGTCAGTCGCAACACGCCATCATCGTGATGAGTTTTCATGCCACGACTGTTGTGCGCCCGGCTATTAAACGCGGGCCTCGACCTCGTGTTCGTCCGGAAGATGGCACTCGGCGGGTCGAACGGTCGAAAAATCACCGAGATGGCCGTCGAGCAGGACTGTGGCTCAAGATGGTCAGCAGTTAGTTCGTTGGGATCGGCGGTGCGGCAGTCTCTTCTTCGGTCACGTTGAGTTCGGACGTGACGAGTGCGCGATAGGCACGGCGCAGACGCTCGGAGAGGGCCTGATGGGAGATATCAAGCTCCTCGGAGAGCTCCTGCATCGAGACTTCGCGTGGAATCTCGAAGTAGCCGTGGTCGATCGCTGCGACCAGCGTCTCGTACTGGCGGGCCGTCAGCCCACACTGGGAGTGTGCCTCCGCTTCTAGGTCGAACAGCCGGACGATCGTCGGGGTAACGTCGGCGTCGTCGAGGCGGTCGTACAGCGTGCTCACGCTCTCGCGGTCAACGACGCGGACACTGAGCAACCACGTGCCGTTCGAGGCCGATGCGCTCAGCACCGTCCCGCCCTCCTCGAGGACGAACTCGAAAGGATCGACGGTGTCCGGTTCGAACTCGATGTCGTACAGCCAGCGGTCCTCGTCGCTGCTGATCTGCGTGTACGTCCCGATCGCGGTCGCCTCCTCGAGCGCATCCTCGACGGCCGACTGGGACGGGCCGGACAGCCAGAGCCCGTGGCCGCTCGAGGCGATCACCCGCTCCATCTCGCACGTGAGCGACGGAACGGCGTCGAATAGCTCGCCGGTGCCAGTGCCGTCGGCCTGAATCTCGATGTCTGCAATGGAAGTCATCTGTCTCACCCAGGGGTAGAACGACGATGTCTATAATCTCAGTTCCAAACCACTTAGAAACGGTGTGCGCGAATTACGTGTCTGTTGATCAGTTCTCTCGGTGCTCGACGACACCCAAACGCGGGTGGCAGTCGACCCGCATCGAGTGCGCTGCGAGTGGGCCCGGTCGTCCCGACGCGGCTCACACCTCTTTCCCGTCGGATCGCTCGACTCCCTCGAGCGCCTGAATCGCCACGACGAGGTCGTCGATCGCGTCGTCGCCGTACCCGACGACGGGACCACTGACCGCAGTCGCCTCCCGGTCACCGACGAGGATAGTCGGGAGCGGCGACTGCGAGAAGCCCTCGACGAGGACGGTGTCGTAGCCGCGACGTGCGAGACGCTCGAGGGTCCGCGAAAGCGCCTGTATCTCGGGGTCGTCGGACTCGAGGAGGGCAGCGCCGTCGGAATCCGGCGGATCGCGTTTTCCGTGTGTCGTCACCTCGAACGTCGTCGTCGGCGTGATTCCGACGACGGTCTCGGCACCCGCAGTTCGATGGCGGTGGGTATCGGTTCCCGGCGTGTCGACTTCGATATCGTGATGGATCGACTTGATCGTCGCGACGCGACCGTCGGCGGCCAGCCGAGGCACCAGCCGCTCGACGAGCGTCGTCTTCCCGGCGTCGCTCGAGCCAACCAGACAGACGGCCCGCAGTCTCGTCTCCCGTTCCATACGGCCACATCGCAGTCACGGCATAAACCACTATTCAGCGGTGCCCAACACCCCATCGTCCGCCGCCAGTGCCCCCTCCGTCAGCCTCAAAACAGTTCGACGCGGATGCCGTCGGCCTCGAGATCGGCCGCGAACGCCTCGGCGTCGGTCTCGATCGGCTCGAACGTATCGTAGTGCACGGGCAACACCAGCCCGGCGTCGACGCTCCGGGCGAAGTCGGCGGCCTCGGCGCGGTTCATCGTGAAGTGACCGCCGATCGGCGGGACGAACACGTCCGCCGCAATCGACTCGTGATGGGAGAGGAAGTCCGTATCCGACGGGAAGCAAACGGTCGTTCCCTCGAGCGCCAGCCGAAGGCCGATTACCTCGCCGTCGGCGTGGAACGGCTCGCCGTCGTCGTCGACGTGGGTCCCGTCGGGATCGTTGTAGGCAGGGATCGTCTGCACGTCGATTCCCGCGACGGTCGTCTCGCCCTCGTACGGGAGGTCGACGACATCGACCGCTAACTCGTCGGTGTCGATCGCCTCGTAGGCCGCAACGGTAGCGTCCGGCCCCGACACGGCTGCGATCGCCGTCGGATCGTAGTGGTCGAAATCGTCGTGGGTGACGAAAATCACGTCGCCGTCTCCCGGTTCGTCCTCGAGTACCTCGCTCCACGGATCGATATAGATGGTCGTTCCGTCCGTGGTCTCGAGGCGAACGCTTGCGTGGCCGAGGCGCTCGAACGTGAGTCCTTCGTAGTCGACTTGCATGGTGACTCGAGGGTATGTGGTGGGTCGTCTTATAGGTCGGACGTTCGCTCGAGAAGTCGGACAGGGCAGACGCGGGCCGGGCGCGATTTGACACACACGGTCGGACGTGCTCACTGCGTTCAAATCACGCTGGCCGCGTTGCTCCTCATGAAAGTGTTCGTCGCAAAAGCGGGCCGGGCGCGATTTGAACACGCGACCGTCTGATTAAGAGTCAGACGCTCTGCCGGACTGAGCTACCGGCCCTGTATCTCCGACTTTCTCTCGGTCGTTCAAATACGTTTCCCTTGGAAGGCGCTGTGACAGCCATCCACGCGCGATTGCTGGCTCGAGCCACCGGCTCGAACCATCAGTTTATGCCACGCTTCGGGAACATTAAGTGCGGTGGGTCCGACCACACGGGCAATGAGTACGGGGGTTACGATTTCGTCGATTTCTGATTACGCTATCTTGGGCTGTGGCAGCGTCGGGTATGCCGTCGCGGAGGAACTCGTCGAACAGGGCAAAGACGTCTCCATCATCGATCGCGACGAGAGCCGCGTCGAATCGCTCCGCGATCAGGATCTGGATGCTCGAACTGCCGACATCCGCGATGAGGAGATCGCCGACTTGGTCGCCGACCGCGATGTCGTCCTGATCCTCGCGTCGGACGTCGAATCGAACAAACAGGCCCTCGAGCACATCCGCGAGGCAGACGACGACCAGTTCGTCGTCGCCCGCGCGAGCGATCCCGTCTCCGGCGACGAACTCTCCGAGCTCGGAGCCGATATCGTCATCAACCCCTCTTCGGTCATCGCCGAGTCCGCGCTACGAGCGCTCGAGTCCGGCGAACTCGAGTACAACGCGAGCCAGCTCGCCAGCATCGTCGAGGAGACGTCGACGCGACTGGCGATCGTCACGCAGGACAGTCCGGATCCCGACTCGATCGCCAGCGCGGCGGCACTGCAGGCGATCGCCGACCATCTGGGGATCGACTCCGACATCATCTATCTGGGCGATGTCGGCCACCAAGAGAACCGCGCGTTCGTCAACCTGCTGGGGATCGACCTCGTCCAGTGGGACGAGATCGAGGATCATTCGGTCTACGACACCGTCGCCTTAGTCGATCACGGGACCGCAGGCGACATGGAACTGCCCGTCGACATCGTCATCGATCACCACGAGTCGGAGACCGAGGAGGGCGTCGAACCCGACTTCGTCGACATCCGGCCGAACATGTCCTCGACGTCGACGATCATGACGAAGTACATCCAGGAGTTCGATATGAACGTCTCCGAGGAGGTCGCGACGGCATTGCTCTACGGCATCCGCGCGGAGACCCTGGATTTCAAACGCGATACGACCCCCGCCGATCTGACCGCCGCGGCCTATCTCTATCCGTTCGCGAACCACGACACCTTAGAGCAGGTCGAATCGCCGTCGATGTCCCCCGAGACGCTGGACGTACTCGCGGAAGCGATTACGAATCGCGACGTCCAGGGCAGCCATCTCATCTCCAACGCCGGCATCGTCCGCGACCGCGAGGCACTGACCCAAGCCGCCAGCCATCTCTTAAATCTCGAGGGTGTGACCACCACGGCGGTCTTCGGCATCGCCGACGAGACGATCTTCCTCGCCGGTCGCTCGAAGGACATCCGCATCAACATCGGCAAAGTCCTCGAGGATGCCTACGGCGAGATCGGCGAGACCGCCGGCCACTCCACGCAGGCCAGCGCAGAGATTCCGCTGGGTATTTTCACCGGTATCGAAATTTCGGATGGCACGCGGGATACGTTACTCGAGTTGACCGAAGAGGCGGTCAAACGGACGCTGTTCGACGCGATGGGCGTCGAGGGAAGTAGCGAAGGCTCGAACGGCAACTAGTCGCGTTCCACGCCAGTACTGGTGGGTCGAGCTCACGGGGAGCTGCCAGTTCGGCCCAGTCGGCGACGCGTGGAAGGCCTAAACGAGCAGTTCGTCTTCTTCGTCGTCGGGTTCACGGACGCGCTCGACGACATCGTTGATCAGGATGATGTCGCCGACAGAGCGGACCCAGCGGTAGGGAACGATGATGCCCTGCCCGCTGCGGGCTTCTTCGGCGAACAGTTCGCTGTTTAAGTTTGCGAGTGCGAGTCCGGAGACGACCTCGCCGTCGATGTTCAGTCTGAGATCCTCGACTTCGCCGACGAAGACGCCGTTGTTCGAGTAGACCTCGCGACCGACGAGAGAGGTGATCTCTTGGGGTGTGTCGTCCATGTCTGAGATCATGTGTGGTGGACTCTTAACTTTTGGTTCGGCGAGACAGTCAGACCGTCAGACAGTCTGGAATCACCGCGTCCCGGCACACACAGGGCGATCGCGGGCCCACCGACACCCACTGATACGGTCTGTTGTAACGAGTGACCGGTACAACCGCAGTGCGGGTCGCGGTCCCACCGGAACCCACTGACAGTCGTCCGTATGACAGGAGTCCGTCTCAGATACCAGTCCATGATCGCCGATCGCACACGAACGACCATCGCCGTAGCAGTGAGCCGTGAACCGCGATCGGTGTACGCCGCCCTCTGGCCGACAGTGTCTGGGGACAACCGAACCGCGACCGCGACGCGTCTACCCCAGAATCGAGTCGACGGCTGCGTGATCGGACAGTAACTGCTCCATTCGGTCGACCGTCTCCGCATCTCGCGTCCGACCGCTTCGAATCACGTCCTCTGCACGCTCGACGGTCGCGAGCGTGTCCGTCTGCACGGAGAGGATGGGGACGCCTTTGTCGCTTGCCTGCCCGAGGATCGTTCCCGACGGGCGGTGGCCACCGGTCAGGATGAGACAGCGGACGCCGGGTGCCTCGAGCGCGGCGGTATGAATTTCGGCTCGGTCACCGCCGGTGATGACGGCGGCGTCTTTCGTCCGACGGAAGCGTCGCAGGGCGCTGTCGGCTCCCATCGCCCCGACTGAGAATCGCTCGACGTAGCTGTCCTGTCCCTCGTCGACGAGCATCGTCGCGCCGAGTTCGTCTGCGAGGTCGGTGACGGTAACACCCGACAACTCTCGTTCGCTCGGGAGGACGCCGTGGACCGGAATCCCCTGTCCCTCGAGAAACGGAACCACGTCGGTCTCGAGTTGGTCGTAGGCTGCGTCGGGGACGTCGTTGAAGACGACGCCGGCAAGCCGGTCGCCGAACTGCTCGGCAGCGGCGAGCACGTCGTCGATGTCTCCCGGAATTTCGTACGAGGCGACCAGCAGGACGCGGGCGTCGAACAGGTCCGCGATGTCGGCGTCGGTGAGATCGACGAGTTGGCCGATATCGTACCGACCGCCGCCCTCGACGAACATCCGATCGTGGTCCGCCGCGAGCGTCGTGAACGCGTCCTGGACGCGCTCGCGAAGTTCGTCCGGCGTCTCGCGACCGCGGATCACCTGCTCGATGAACGTCGGGGAGTAGACGACCGGCTCGAGGTCGTGGATCTCCGCCTCCAATTCGAGCAGTTCGCGTGCGAGCAGCGGGTCCTCGTCTAAGGTCTTGCCAACGTTGCTCTGGAGTCGGGTGCCTTTGGGTTTCATGTAGCCGACGCTGTCGCCCGCGCTCTGGGCGAGCCGGGCGAGTGCCAGCGTGATGGCCGTCTTGCCGGTGCTCTCTGCGAGCGAACTCACGAGGAGCGTGTCAGTGTCGTCAACCGCCTCGGTGGCACTGGACGTGCTGTCGGTTTCAGTAGTCGTCTCGCGATCGGCATCCGTGGGAGTGGGGTCTGAATCGGTGTCGGTCATTGGTTCTCGGTGTCGAGTGTCTCCGTGTCGACGGTGAGCCGCAAATCGATTGCCTGTACGCCGTCTGCGCTCGCCACGAGCGGATTGATATCGAGCTCGAGGATCGACGGGAAGTCCGTCACGAGCTGTGAGAGCCGCTGGATCGTCTCGACGACGCCCTCGATGTCCGCGGACTCGCGGCCGCGAGCGCCGCGCAACAGCGGTGCAGCCTGGATCTCGTCGATCATCTCGCGAGCCTCACGCTCGCCGATGGGCGCGATACGAACCGACGTGTCCTCCAAGATTTCGACGAAGATGCCGCCGAGGCCGAACAACAACAGCGGGCCGAACTGCGGATCGCGATTCATCCCGACGATCGTCTCGGTCGCGGCCTCGAGATCGACCAGTTCCTGCACCTGGACGCCGACGATCGTCGCGTCGGGCTGGTAGCTGCGTGCCCGGGCGACGATGTCCTCGTAGGCGTCGTAGACATCGTCAGTTGCGACGCCGACTTTGACACCGCCGATGTCGGATTTGTGTGATATCTCGGGGCTGACGATCTTCATGACGACGTCGCCGTCGATCTCCGCGGCCACCTCGCGGGCGCGGGCAGGGTCGTCGACGATCTCGCCGGTCGGCGTCGAAATCCCGTAGGCCTCGAGCAAGTCCATCGATTCGACACCGAGTCGGTTGTTGTCGCGACGGTCGGCGCGTGCCAATATGTCACGGGCACGCGCTCGGTCCACGTCGAACGTCTCGGGGTCGTCAGTCGATTGCTCGTGAATATCGCGGAACCGCGCGAGCGCATCGAGACCCGACACCGCCCGCGAGGGATCGAAGTAGTTCGGGATCCCAGCCTCGCGCAACGTTGCTTCGGCGTCGCGAACGCGTTTCCCGCCCATCAGGCAGGTTACGACCGGTGTCTCGTGTGCCTCGCGAGTCTCGATCACCGTCTCGGCGAGGTCGTCGTACGACAGGACCGCCGTCGGCGCGGCGACGACGACCGCGCTGCCGACGTTGGGGTCAGCGAGTGCGATCTCGAGAGCCTCGCCGAAGCGATCGACGTCGGCATCGCCGATCGCGTCGATCGGGTTGTAGACGTTGGCCTCGTCGGGCATCGCATCGGCCAGCGCCGTGATCGTCTCGTCGGTAAAGTCGGCGATCTCGAGCGTCGAGTCACCGACCGCGTCAGTCGTCAACACGCCGGGGCCGCCCGCGTTCGTCACGACGGCGACGCCGTCGGTGTCGGGCTCGGGCAGCCCTGCAAGTGCCCGTGCGTAGTCGAACAGCTCTTGGACCGAATGGGCTCGAAGGACGCCGGCCTGCTCGAGGCCGGCCTCGTAGGCTCGTTCGCTGCCGGCGATCGCACCGGTGTGCGAGGAGGCCGCCTTCGCGCCGGCGTCCGTCCGACCGGATTTAACGAGGACGATCGGTGTCTCGTCGGTCACCTCGCGAGCGGTCTCGAGAAACGTCTGCCCGTCGTCGATGTCCTCGAGATAGCCGATGATAACGTCAGTTTCCGGGTCGTCGTCCCACTCGCGGATAAAGTCGGTTTCGTCGAGGACAGCCTTGTTACCGAGCGAGACGACATTCTGAAAGCCGATTCCCTCGTCGGTCGCCCAGTCGAGGACGGCGGTGATGAACGCACCTGACTGGCTCAGAAAGGAGATCGACCCCTCGAGTGCGTCCTGTGGGCCGAACGAGGCGTTCATCCCGTTTGGCGTCGCCATGATGCCGAGACTGTTGGGACCGACGACGTTGAGGTCGTATTCGGCGGCGAGCTCGCGCAGTCTGCGTTCGCGTTTCGCGCCCTCGCTGCCCGTTTCGGCGAACCCGGCGGTAATGACGACGACGTTCGCAACGCCTGCCTCGGCGAGGTCCCGAATCGAGTCGCTGACGATATCGGGCGGTACGACGACCACCGCCAACTCGATCGGCGGGGCGCTCTTCGCGTCCGGATAACACTCGAGTCCGAGGACCGTCTCGCGCGAGGGATTGATCGGGACGACCTCGCCGTCGAACCCGTCGCGCAGGTTCTCGAGGATCGCCCGCCCGACCGCGCCCTCACGGTCGGTCGCGCCGACCACGGCGACGGTCTCGGGATCGAAGAGTGCGGATAACCGTCCCATCGCTCGAGCGTTCGCCAGGCAGTGTGTTAAGCGTATGGCGTGTTCCAGCGATCCGGCAGGCGCTGGCAGACGAGGTGCCGGCTCGAGCAGTCAGCGGGTCAAGTGGGTGTGTAGCTGTGATAGCCAGACACAGTTCAAGATATATGTGTTAGCATAAAAACTAATCCAGTGATGGTTAACGTTCGTCCCCGCCGCATTGCCCTCGGTACCACGCTACTGGGTGTGGTCAGTCTCCTGACTGCAGTCGTGTTGTTCACGACGATTCCCGAAACGCCACCCGGAGACGGGTTCGCAGCCGGTCTCACCGGTATTTTCGTGTTCCTGTACGCGGTCGCGGGACTGCTCGCGCTCGTGGAGGGAGGGCTGTTATATCTCGTGATGCGACTGTGGGACCCGGCTGACTGGCCGCGGCGACTGCTCACGATCGGGGCCGTTGCTGGAGGAGTCTCCGTCCTTCTGTTGATCGGTCCCCTCCTGCTTCTCCGGCTCGTCGAATCCCTCTTCGGTCGGCTCATTCCGTTGGGCAACGTTGGCCTCGGTATCGGGCTCTTGCTCGTCCCAATCGGGCTCGTCTGCTCCGTGCTGGGTCTCGTGGTTCAACTCGTCGATAGCTCGAGCGTTCGAACTCGCACGTAAGGAGCAGTTGTAGTGATGAGAACCGGGCAGACGGACTCCTGTCAGTGGGTGCTGGAGCACCTGCGACTGCCCTGCGGGTACACCGGGGAACTCAGTACAGCAGACCGTCTCAGTGGGTTAATGCATCGAGATCGCCGGCGACGACCGGCTCGAGGCGAAGACCGCAAGCAGATAGCAGGCGATGGCGACGACGACGATCGAGCCACCAGTGGGCAGGCTCTGTGAGATCGAGAGGACGAAGCCGCCGATGACGGCCACCTGCCCGAAGAGGATCGAGAGGTAGATCGTCTCTCGGAAGCTCTGAGCGAGGTGGGTCCCAGCGGCGACGGGGACGACCAGCATCGCGGCGACGAGGATCACGCCGAGGATCTGCATTGCGCCGACGACGACGACGGCCGTCATCACGATCAACAGGGTGTTGTACCACGTGACGTTGAGCCGTGCGACGCGGGCGGCCTGCTCGTCGAACGTAATGAACAGCAGCTGTTTATAGGTCGCGACGGTGACGGCGACGACAACCACGCTAATGACTGCCATCAGCCGCGCGCCCGAGGGCGTGACGACCGAGATGCTGCCGAAGATGTAGTCCTGGACGTTGATGCCGGACATCCCGCGACCGTAGCTGATGACCAGCGTCCCAATAGCGAAGCTGCCGGTCAGCATGATCGCGATCGGCACATCGCCGTAGGTATCGGTTCGCTCGGCCAGCCACTGGACGGCGAGTGCGCCCAACACCCCGACGACGAGCGCGATGACCATCAGCGAGCCGTTCCAGCCGGTGATCGAACTCACCAGCAGCCCGACTGCGACGCCGGCAAAGGCCGTATGCGCCAACGTCTCGCCGATCAGGGCCATCTCGCGGTGGACGAGATACGTGCCGACCAGCGGCGCGACGACGCCGATCAGGATCCCCGTCGCGATCGAACGCCACATGAACGGATGATAGAAGACGTTCGTCCCGAGGTAGTGATCGGCCCACCAGCCCGCGATCCGGAGCTGTTCGTACATCGTTCCGACGAACGGGACCTCACGCAACGCGTCGATCGCCAGCAGCACGACCATCGCCACTGCGAGGACGGCAGTCACGGCGATCCCGACGTGCTCGAGCCGTCGCCGGAGGGAATGTCGCTGTGTCATCGGTTCAGTGGTGGTGGTGGACGACCTGGCCCGTCGCGCCGTAGGCCTCGGTCAGGGCATCGCTTTCGACGAACGATTCGGTATCGCCGTGGTGGTACAGCTCCGTGTTGATACAGGCGATCCGGTTCGCCCGATCCGTGACGACGCCGATGTCGTGTTCGATCAGGATGATCGTGATCCCATCGTCGTTGAGCGACTCGAGCAACTGGTAGAACGCGTCGCGGGATTCGGCGTCGACGCCGACGGTCGGCTCGTCGAGTGCCAGCAGGTCGGCCTCGGAAGCCAGCGCGCGGGCGATATAGGCCCGCTGGCGCTGGCCGCCCGAAAGCTGGTTGACCTGCCGATCTGCGAGGTCAGTAATGCCGACGGTCTCGAGTGCGTCGTCGACGATCGCGTGATCGTCGGCAGTCAGCCGACCGTGGCCCGCGTGGGCGAATCGGCCCATCGTCACCGCTTCGCGGACGGTAACTGGCATCGAGCCGCCGCCGCTGGTGGCCTGCTGGGAGACGTAGCCGATGCGCTCGCCGTCGTCGAACGCCGAGACAGGCTCGCCGAAGAGTTCGATCGTGCCGCTGTCGGGCGTGCGCAGGCCGAGCATGAGATGCAAGAGCGTGGTCTTGCCCGAGCCGTTGGGGCCGATCAGGCCCAGAAAGTCCCCCTCATCGACCCGGAGCGTGACATCCTTGACCGCCGGCTGTTCGCCGTAGGCAAACGTCACGTTCTCGAGTGCGACGACAGTCACTGTGCGTCTAGTACCTCTCTGAACGCGGGAAGGTTTATCTCTTCCATTTGCTCGAGGTACCCCCAGCCCTCGTCTTGCCACGTCGCGAGCGTTCCCGAGAGATGTGTAATCGGCATCGCGTCGGTGGCGTCGCTCTCCTCAATGATCGTCTCGACGAGCGGATAGGCGCCGTCGGGATCCTCGAAGGGATCGTAGAGGATCGTCTCGATCCCCTCCGAATCGACAAGGTCGATCGTCTCGGAGATGTCGCTGGCACTCGGCTCTTCCTGCGGAGAGACGCCGACCGGCGTGTGAATCTCGAACCCGTACCGGTCCTGCAGATAGGTAAACGAGTCATGCCCAGCGAAGACGGCGACGTGTCGGTCTGCCGTCTCGAGTAGCTCCGTGAACTGCTGGTCGACGGACTCGAGAGCTGATTTGTACGACGCGGCGTTCTCCTCGTAGGTTTCGGCGTTGTCCGGATCAGCCTCGGCCAGACCCGACGCGATCGTGTTGACGATCTCCGTTGCGAGCACGGGATCGAGCCAGACGTGTGGATCGATCGACGCGCCGCCGTGATCGTGGCCGTCGTTGGTCTCGTTGCTGTGATCGCCCTCGCTCTCGTGGTCGTGGCTGTCGGTCTCGTGATCCCAGCCAAGCAACTGGTCGTCCAGTCCCGCGAGTCCGTCGATCACGGCGACGGTGTCGTAGTCGGCCTCGAGCGTCGCCGCGACGTCTTGGGCCCACGAGAACGCGGGCGTATCGAAGTAGACGAAGACGCCGGCGTCGGCGATGTCCCGGGTGAGGTCGCCGCTTGGCGACCAACCGTGGCCTGCCTGTCCGGTCCCCACCGGGTTCTCGAAGTCGATCGCGTCGCCGCTGACCTGCTCGGCCCAGTCCCACAGCGTAAAGAAGGCGGCGTAGCCGGCGTCGAGATTCGCGTCCGCCGCGCTGATATCGTCGAGACAGCCGGCGACGGTACTCACGGTGGCTGCGCCGGCAGCCGTCTGCAGCAGCGTCCGCCGTGTCAGCTTCATACTCGAGGCTAGTGCTAGCCGAGTATAAATATTATTATCTAGGGGACTAGTTTTGTTAATTCTCGCCGTTGGCAGCGACCTCTGTTAATAACAACTGCCCGTATAGCGAGCTGAGTTATTATACCATCAGATCGATACTCAGCGGCGAGCCGGCTTGGCGAGGGATCGAGGCCGCGAGAAAGCCAGCGCGCCGGTCCTATTCGAGCGCGACCTCGAGTCGGGTTCCATCGAGCCGCCGGTACGACGGGGGACGACCCGAAGCCGGGTCACGAACCACCTCGAACGCGTCGAATCGGATCACGAGTCGACCGGGGTCGATCGTCGCCCGAAGCATGGGGCCGCGGCTGGTCACGACGACGTAGGGCGGTGCGGGGACGGGGGTTGCCCGGAGTTCGCACCCGGTCGCCTCGACCGCGTCGACGAGTACGCTCGGCAGCGTCTCGTCGATGCCAGCATCCGAGAGCGTCCGACGGAGCCCGTCCGCGACCGTCTCGCTGTCGGTCGTTCGCGCGGTATCCCAGGGGGCAGCGACCGCGTCGGCACAGGCGTCGATCCCGTCGACGATCGACGCGTGGTCCGTCCGGATCCGACGCCGCACGTCACGGACTAGGTGGGACATAAATTCCGGTGGAACGGGAACGCACTAAGGCGTCACGACTCGAGTCGGCGCGTCGCGCTAGTCGCGCTGCGTCTCGAGGACGCCCACGTTTAGCGTCCGAACCCGCGTCAGGACGCCGCGGAGTCGGCGTCGCCACGACCCTCGCTGGGACGTGAGTTCGCGTCGGAGCCGCTCGTTTTCGTCCTCGAGGGAACGAGTTTTCGATTCGAGTTCGCCGAGTTGCGCTTCGAGCGTCTCGACTCGGTCCTCGAGCCGGTACCGACGGCTGCGCTGTGCCGCGCGGTCGTTTCGCAACTGATCGCGTTCGCGCCGGAGGCCGATCAGCTGGGCCTCGAGGTGCTCGCGCTTGCGGCGGTCCGATGCGACGACTGAGGGACGTTCCATGCCGTCGGTCGCCGTCCCGTCGGCGTCGAGCTCGAGATGCCCCGAGTGGGTCGCGTTGACGACAACACCGACGAGCAGGATCAGGCCACCGAAGTACAGCCAGGTCAGCAGGAGGAGGATCGCGCCGATCGGGCCCGCCGAGTCGGAGCTACTCGCAAACGCGACGTAGACCTGAAACAGCGACTGCAGCGCCGCCCAGCCGACGGCGGCGACGACGACGCCCGGCAGCACCTCCCGAACGGAGACGTCGGTGTCGGGGAAGAAGTAGTACATCGGGAGGAAGGCGATCGTCAGTCCGACCACGAGCAACAGCGGATTCAACACTCCAATGAAGGGGATACTCGGGAAGAACGCGAACACGACGGTCGCCAATGCCGCAGCGACCAGCGCGACGCCGATCGTCGCGAAGACGACGGCCCCGTCGCGGAGCTGGTCGACCAGGGAGTTCTCCGCGGTCGACGCGTAGATCTCCGAGAAGGCGGTGTCCAGCCCCCGGAAGATCTTCAGCGATCCCCAGACGAGCGCAACGAGTCCGATGAGGGAGGTGCCGACGCTGCCGGTATCACCTTCGATCCCGTTCTCGAGCATGACCTGGCCGCTCTCGGGCAGGAACCCCTCGGTCGTCGTCGAGACCTGTTCGGCGAGCGCTTGATCGCCGACGAACGACACCAGAAAGAACAGCAACACGAGTAACGGGATCAACGAGACGAACGCCTGATAGGCGATGCTGGCCGCCATGAACGTCACGTTCTTCTCCTGGATTCCGGTCACAACCGACTTCGAGAAGGGAGCGGCGTCGCGGACGGAGCTAGCCATACCGACGGTCCGTCACAGGGCCTGATAGCGGCCCGGCTTGCAGCCACACGCCCCGTTTGGCTGGTTCCGAGCCGAGACAGGTCGTTCACTCCGCCTCGAGTAATGTCTCCACTGCATCGCGGGTCGGGAGCGCCGCCATCGCGCCGCGAGTGGTGGTCGCCGTCGCCGCGACCGCGTTCGAAAATGCCACCGCGTCCGCGAGCGTGTGGCCGGCTCGCAGCGCGGCGATCGCTCCGGCGACGAACGCATCGCCAGCCCCTGTGGTATCGACCGTCTCGACCGCGAACCCGGAGTGAGAAACCGTGTCCGCGGGCCAAGGTGCGTCGTCGTCGGCGACGGCGATGGCACCCTCGCTCCCCCGTGTTACGAAGACGGTGTGAGCCTGGGCCGCGACGTCGCCGATCACCGCTCGAGCGATGTCGGTCGACGACTCGCCCGTTTCGCCTAGCAACTCGAGTTCGTCGACCGTCGCGAAACAGACGTCGACGTGGGCGAGCACATCGCGAGCGACGCTTGCGAACGTCTCCTCGTTGGGCCACAGTTCGGGCCGCCAGTTCGGATCGAACGACGTCGTACAGCCGGCCGCGGCGGCCCGCTCGAGCAACTCCAGCGTCGCTGTCCGTGAGGAGCCACCGGCGAGCGTTACACCGCCAGCGTGAACCCACTCGCAGTCGGCCAGCGTCTCGTCGCCGATTCGGCCAGGCTCGAGACGTGTATCGGCGGTCCCGTCGCGGTAGAAACTAAACTCACGGTCGCCAGTCTCGTCGTGCGTGACGAACGCGAGCGTTGTCTTTGCCTCGCCGTCACGGGTGACGAACCGGTCGGGGAGGCCACAGTCGGCCAGCGTCTGCTCAAGGTAGCGACCGAACGGATCCGCCCCGACGCGGGTCCAGAACAGCGGCGGCTCGTCGAGTCTGGCGAGCGCGACGGCGACGTTCGCGGGCGCACCGCCAGGACGGCGCTCGAAGCCGGCGACGTCCTCGAGTGGGCCGGCTCGCTCGGGAATGAAGTCGATCAAGGTTTCGCCAGCGATGAGCACGTCGTTGGCCATATCTCGTCTACCATGCCGCGACGGTAATCCGTTCGGTGTCGACCGTCATGATTCGACACTGAACTGTCATAGAAACAATCAAATTGGGTGGGGTTCGAACTACTAGTAATTATGAACTATATTCATCGGCGGACACTACTTGCGATAGGAGCGACCGGCCTCGTCGGCAGTGGAGCGGGCTGTCTAAACGACGACAACAAGACAGACGAGCGCGACCCGGGCGAGCAGAACAACGACGGCAGTGACCTCCGCCCGCCTGCACGGTGGATCCCGACCTCGGCAGGATCGGATCTGTTCTTCAAGTACACGGATCTCGAGACCGTCCGAAGCCACGAGGACAGTCTTTTGGAGGACACGATCGACGAAATCCCGTTCGCGCCGTCCGGTGCTGGCGGGCGGATCGTCGGGCGACTGCAAACCGAGCCGACGTTCGAGTACATCCTCGAGTTCGGGCCGGAAGGTGAGAGTGGTCACTACGTGATTCGCGGAACGTTCGACCTCGCTGGGCTCGACGTAGGCGACCCAATCGACGAAGTGGGTGAGTTCGAAGTCTTCGAAGCGGCGGGGGAATCGGTCGCCGCCTCGAGCGACACGCTGGTCGTCGTCGATCCCGAGGTCGGCAGTATCGACGACGTGCTGGCGGCGGGTCTCGACGGGACGGATCGGCGAGTCGACAGCGACGGGTTGTTCGAGACGGTCCTCGAGCACATGGGCGACGACACACTCGGCTCCGGAATTATCCCCAAATCCGACGAGCGAGGCAGTTGGTGTTTCTCATGGGCTATCGAATCCGAGACGACGACGTACACGCAGGCGTTGCTCAACAGAGATACGTCCGGAGTAGACGAGGACGAACTGGAAGCAGAGCTAGCCAATGAGTCGTCCATGGCCGAGTTCGAGACGGTTTCAGTCGATATCGATGGGGACATTGTCGTCACGACTGGAACCCGTCCAACAACGGAGTTTCAGTACAACGACTTCTTCGCGAAGCGCAAGGCCGGTCGTACTGGGATAGACGTAGCCGTCTCCATCGACGTCGAGACGGCAACGCAAACGGTCACTGTAACACTCACGTCGTTCGAGGTAGGGGGCCACGTCGAGGTCCGCGATAGCAACGGCACCCAGGCCACGTTGACCGAACAGGGTCAAGAAGCAACGCTCGAGTACGATGTTGGTGACTCCGAAACCATTTCGGTTGTGCACATCCACGGCGACAGAGAATCGGAGTTCGCGACTGAAACAGTGGAATTCTGAACAGCGATTTGCGGAAACGAAATTCGGAGCGCAGTACGGCGAACGGACTGGGATCGTCCGCTCTGGTGCCTACAGCACGATGCTCTTCTTGCGCATCATCGAGTGGATCGAGGCGTCGAGTCCCTCACGACCGATACCCGAGTCCTTGTTGCCGCCGAAGGGGACGTCACCGAGGCCGTGGCTCGGCGCACCGTTGATGCGGACCGCGCCGGCGTCGATGCGCTCGGCCATCCGCATCGCGCGCTTGTAATCGCTGGTGAAGACGGCGGCGTCGAGTGCGAGGTCAGAGCCGTTGGCGATCTCGAGTGCCTCCGCCTCGTCTTCGAACGTCGTGATCGCCGCGATCGGGCCGAACTGCTCTTCGTCGACGACGCGGGCGTCGTGAGGGACGTTCGCGAGCAGCGTCGGCTCGAAGAATTGGTCGGCGAGTTCGTTCGGGACGCCCTCGGGGGCGCGCCGCTGGCCGCCGCGGACGATCTCCGCGCCCTTCTCGACGGCATCCTCGACGAGCGTCTCGACCCAGTCAGCCTGATCCTCGCTGATGAGCGGACCGAATGCGGTGTCCTCGTCGAAGAGATCGCCCGCCTGCCAGGCGTCCATCTGGCCATCGAGCAAGTCGACGAGGTCGTCGTGGACCGACTCGTGGGCGAGCACACGCGAGATAGCCGAACAGCGCTGGCCAGCGTACTTGAACGAGCCTTTGGCGCAGTTGCCCGCGACGTCGGTGAGGTCGGCATCATCGAAGACGACCGCCGGGGCGTTCCCGCCCAGTTCCATGTGCAGGTTGACCATGCCGCTCTCACGGGCGACGTGTTTGCCCGCGCCCGAGGAACCGGTCATGGCGATCGCATTGACGCGGTCGTCGCCGGCGAGGACGTCGCCGATCTCGCCCGCTTCGCCCGGGACGAAGTTGAACGCGCCGTCCGGCATCCCGTCGACAGCGGCGATGATGTCGGCGAGGATTGCCGCCGAAATCGGCGTCTTGCTCGCGGGTTTGAGTAAGACGCTGTTGCCGGCCGCGATCGCGGGCGCGACCTGTAACGCGGTCGTCGCCAGCGGGTAGTTGTACGGCGTGATACAGAGGACGGCACCGATCGGTTCGTGTTTGACGATCGCCTGCCAGCCCTCGTGGCCCGCCGTCGACCCCTCGCGGTACTCGCCTTTGCTGACGATGTTGCGCGCCTCCTCGGCCGCCCGGTCGAACCGCTCGGCTGCCTGTTCGACCTCGCCGCGGGCCGACGAGATCGGTTTGCCGGCCTCGCGGACGATGACCTCGGCGAGTTCCTCCTCTCGCTCGCGGAGCCCTTCTGCGATCGTTTCACACCACTCGGCACGCTTGACGACGGTCGTCTCCCGGAGCGTCGGCTTGATTTCGTGTGCGGTCGCGAGTGCAGCCCGTGCTTCTGCCGGTCCCGCGGCGGCGACCTGTGCAAACGCCCCACCCTCGGCGAGATCCGAAATCGAGAGCACATCCGCTGTCTCGAGCCACTCGCCGTCGACGTAGAGCCGCTCTCGCCGCTGTGCGGTTCTGGTTGCCATGTCTCTCTCTTGGGCCGCCACATTGAAAATGTTTACTCAACCCCGAAAAAATAAAGAGTATATTGACGGTGTCCTCTGATAACATGTAATACGGCGAGTGCGCGCACGAGGTGTCCCATTATCAGAACAGATCTTTTGATATACAAAAGAAATCTTCATCCATGGCCAGGTTTTAAGTCGATCGGGCCTGTATCGATACCTGGGATGAGTACTCAAAAGACCGTCCGCCAGTCGGCTGACAGTGTCGAGGAGAACAGTCTTCGCCTCGAGCAAGATAAAGCCGAGCAGATCGTCGACGCGCTGAACACGGAGTTGGCAAACGCCTACGTGCTCTACCACCAGCTGAAAAAGCACCACTGGGTCGTCGAGGGCGCGGAATTCCTCCCGCTTCACGAGTTCCTCGAAGAAGCGTACGAACACGTCGAGGAAGGCGCAGACGAGATTGCCGAGCGCGCCCAGGCACTCGGCGGCGTTCCCGTGTCGGGTCCAGCAAACCAGGAAGAACGCGCAACCGTCGAGTTCGAAGGTGAGGACATCTACGACGTCCGCACGATGTTCGAGAACGACCTCGAAATGTACGGCGACATCATCGAATCGATGCGCGACAGCATCGAACTCGCCGAGAACCTGGGCGATCACGCCACTGCCGAAATCCTGCGCGAGATCCTCGTGACGCTCGAGGAAGACGGCCACCACTTCGAGCACTATCTCGAAGACGATACGCTAGTGCGCGAAGACGCGACGCACTAAGCACTGATACCGTCTACTATCACGAGTTCCCCGGTGGGCCCGCCGGACGGTCGCGGTCTCACCGGCACCCACTGACAGGAGTCCGTGCGACTCACGGCGAACGAGGGAGACCCGGCCCGACGGCGCGTCGACGACCGCTGGAGCGGAGGGCCGAACAGCGGAGACAGCTTTTTGACCGAGTCCGATCGGAAACGAAGCGTCGTTTGCGATCGGGACGAGGTATCACAACTAACGAGTCACACCGATCGCACGATGGCCCAGCGATCGACCGTGCAGTGACTACCAGTGGCGATAGCGAGACCCGTGTCGTTCCGAACGACGGTGAGATTAGGGCTCGAGGTCAACGATGAGATCCGTCGCGATCCAGCCGTCGCTGTTGTTTTGTTCGGTAAAAACGACCTTTCCGGGGCGGGTCTCGTGGCTCGTCACGGCCACCGCCGGCTCCTCAATCTCGGGGGTATCGTCTGCGTCTGTGTCTTCCCTGCGAGCGGGCACGTCCATCACGATTAGTTAGGCGAGCCTAAATCTAAAAAGGTTTTGGTCGGCCTAAGACATGCTGCTGGACAACGACATCCGGTGACTGGTCTTCTATTCGGTGGGTTCGCCTATCGACGTGCATCACGCGAAGATAGTACCTTTTTTCGTACCGGAGCGATTTCATCGTCATATGAGTTCACACGAGAACAGGTCACAGGGGCCAATGGATCGGCGCGGTCGGAATCTGGTCGCCCACCTGTTCGACGTTGATATCGAACGCATCGAATCACTGAGCTGGTCGCTTGGCAACCAAATCATCGCCGAGGGGGACACAGACCAGCGCTTTCGATTCGATCACCAGCGGTCCACCCGGACAGTGACTGCGTTCGAGGTAACCGACTATACGTGCGTGCTCCGGCTGCGGACTCCGGTCGGTCGCGAGAAGTTTTACGGGATTGCACGCGCCGACCTCGAGCCCGATCCGATCGCCGCCGACTGGGTTCGGACGGCGTGAGCCACGCCGAATCAGGTCCCACAGAGCGATCTCACGAGTATAGTAGCCACTGAACGTCAGTGCAACCTGATCGCACGACAGCTGTGCGATCAGTGTGTCACTCGTTTCAGTTGTTACTATAGCTTCATTGGGCTTGGGCGCGCAACGACCGCACATGGAGTACGACGTCGTTCAGGGTGACATTGCCGCACAGTCAGCCGACGCGCTCGTCAACGCCGCCGGCACGAGCCTTCGGATGGGCTCTGGCGTCGCCGGCGCGCTCCGACGCGGCGCGGGCGGGGAGATCAACGAGGATGCGATGGCGAAGGGGCCGGTCGACCTCGGCGACGTCGCGGTCACCGACGCCTACGACCTCGACGCCGAGTACGTCATCCACGCGGCTGCGATGCCCCACTACGGAGACGGGCAAGCAACTGCTGCAAGCATCCGGAACGCGACCGAAAACAGCCTCGCGAAAGCCGACGAACTCGGCTGTCGCTCGCTCGTGATTCCTGCGCTCGGCTGTGGTGTCGCCGGCTTCGATCTCACGGAGGGAGCGGCGATCATCGGCAGCGTGATCGACGACTACGACCCGGACACGCTCGAGGACGTTCGCCTGATCGCCTACAGCGACGCGGAGTACGACGCGATACAGCGGGCGACCGAATCGACTCGGTAGCGGCTGGACGCTCGAGCAGGTTTTGAGAAACGGTGGTAGTTTTTCCACGAGGCAGGTTCAATCGTCACCTGAAGAATGTACGATACGATCCTGATTCCGACCGACGGGAGCGAACAGGCCGAGCGCGGCATCGACCATGGACTCGATCTCGCTGCCCAGTACGACGCAACGGTGCTGTGTCTCTACGTCGTCGACGAGCGTCGATACGGAAGGCCGCCGGCGCTTGGCACTGTCGAGGTCGACCACGAGAAACACGAAGACGAAGCCATCGAACTGCTCGAAGAGATCGAAGCCCGCGGTCGCGACCGCGGCGTCGAAGTCGAACACGAGTGTCGACGCGGCAATCCGTGGGACGAGATCGTCACCCTCGCCGAGCGCGAAGACGCCGATCTGATCGTCATGGGGCGGCGTGGGGTGACAGACGACCGGCGAACACCGCTCGGAAGCGTCACCGAACAGGTCATGCGCCAGACGGAAATCCCCGTCCAGGCGGTCTGATCGGGCTGAGAGGGCGATCCACGCCCGGTTCAGGACAGCGAGAGGCCGCGAATCTCGACCGAGTCCCCGTCCTCGACGTGGCCGATAACCTGCCCGTCGGTGTCGGCGACGAGGTCATCGGCACGCTCCTCGGGGAGCGCAACGACGAAGCCGGTCCCCATGTTGAACGTCCGGTGCATCTCTTCGTCCGTAACGTTCCCCTCTTCCTGAACGAACTCGAAGATCGGCTGGGCCGGGAACGGGTTTTCGATCACGTACTCGTTGTCGCCCATCCGAAGCAGATTGGTCCAGCCGCCGCCCGTGATGTGTGCCGCTGCGCGGATGCCGTGGTCGCGCATTGGCTCGAGCAGATCCGTATAGAGTCGCGTCGGTCGCAGCAGTTCCTCGCCGATCGACCGGTCGGTATCATGTGGAAACGCGTCGGTGTACTCGTGGTTGCGCGTGACGGCCTCGCGAGCGAGCGTGAGGCCGTTCGAGTGAACGCCGTTCGAGGCGAAGCCGACGAGGACGTCGCCGACATCGGCCTCGCCTGCGAGGATCTCGTCTTTGCCGGCGAGACCGGCACAGGTCCCCGCGAGGTCGAAGCCGTTGATCACGTCGGGCATGACGGCTGTCTCGCCGCCGAGCAGGGTCATGTCGGATTCCTCGAGGCCAACGGCGAGCCCTTCGCCGATCTCGTTGGTGAGGTCGTCGTCAGGCTCGTCGATCGCGAGGTAGTCGACGAACGCGATGGGCTCGACGCCCGCCGCGACGAGGTCGTTGACGTTCATCGCGATGCAGTCGATCCCGATCGTCGAGAAGTCCTCGATCGCTTCTGCGACCATGAGTTTCGTGCCGACGCCGTCGGTCGCCAGCGCCAGATACCGGTCGCCGATATCGATCAGGCCGGCGTACTCGGTGGTCAGGTCGCTGCCGAAGGCCTCGAGCAAGGCCGCGGTTGCGTCTTCGCTTGCCTCGATGTCGACGCCAGTCTCGGCGTACGTGAGTCGATCCGCCTCGGTTCTCTCGTCATCCGTGTCGGTCATACTCGAAGGACCTCTCGGGGCGAGCAAAAGGTCACCGGTCCGGCGGAGCCACCGCGGTCAGCGACGACCGCTTGTGGGTCTCAGAAGAGCCCGACGAAGAAGAGAACGTAGCCCGCAAGCAGGACGCTCGGGACGAACACCAGTGCGAAGACACCCTTGTGCCACTTGAGGACGGATTTCCCGTCCAGCGGACCGAAGGGGATCATGTTGAACGCGGCCAGAAAGAGGTTGATCCCGACCCCCATCTGCCCGATCGCCGTGAGCAGGGCCGGCAGGAAGCCTGGCGTCGCAGCGAACATCAGCAACGGGACGAAGAGGGCGGCGAGCAGGAGATTCGTCACCGGGCCGGCGACCGCGATCAGTCCGTTCTCCCGCGTCGTGATCTGGCCCCGATGGTAGACGGCCCCAGGTGCGGCAAAGAGGAAGCCGACGACTGCACCGAGCAACGCCAGAAAGAGCATCTGGTAGTCCGCGCGAAACTCGGCGATCTGGCCGTGTTCGATCGCGACGACCTTGTGTGCGAGCTCGTGCAGCAGGAAGCCGACGCCGACAGTCACGAAGCTGATCCCGACCGAGATGGTGAACTCCTCGACACTGGCGAGCCCGCGGTGAAACGGCGCTCGGATCAGCGCAAACGCCACGCTGAGCGCGATCCAGGCCACGGCGAGATCCCGTAGCTCCCTGTCGCTGAACGTGAGGTCGTGCTCTTGGGTGTGAGTCGTCCGATGGCTCATCAGAGGAAACCTCGCAGTAGCTCGAGGCTGTTTTGCGCCCCTTGGAGGAGCTGGCCCATCAATGCGTCGACGCCGCCGATCTCGGGTGCCAGCCACGGCAACACCACGAACGGGAACAGGAACGTCGCGATCATGCTCCCGATGTTCGTCAGCGCGACGATCATGATCAACCGAAACAGCGGGACGTCGAACATCGCCGAGAGGGCCTCGTCGATCGGCTGTTCGGTATCGTCGACGATCTCGTTTAACGTCTGGATGTCACGGACGTTGACCGGTCGGTGTCTGAGTTCGACGTAGCCGGCGAACCAGCCCGGCGCGAGCAGCGGGTTGATACTCGTCAGCCAGGCGATCGCACCGCCGACGCCCGCGCTGGTCCAGCGCGCGCCGGCCAGCCGCGCCAGCCCGAAAGCAAAGACTCCGTTGAACAGGAACCAGGCGACAAACAGTTTCAGCAGGAACGTGTTCCTGACCCCCGCCATGATCAGCAGGAAGAAGAAGGCCAGAAAGCCCACCATGATCAGGTAGCCGCCGATCTTCAGCGGCGAGAACCGGCGGCTCGAGGTGGTGCCCGAGATCGACTCGAGCGACGGCAGTTCCTCGGGATTTCGCAGGTAGTGTTCAATGCCGGCTTTGTGGCCGGCACCGACGACGGCGAGGACGTCGTATCCCTGTTCACGCAACTCATAGAGGTTGTGTGCGATGTAGGCGTCGCGTTCGTCGATCAGGGCGTTTGCGCCGCCCGGACTGAACTGGCGGAACTCCTCCATCATCGCGTCGACGACGTCGCCGTCGGTCATCTCCTCGATGGCGATTTCGTCGACGTCCTCGACATCAGCACCGAATGCGTCGAAGACGAGCCCGAGGACGAGCCCGATCGTCACGCCGACACCGAGACCGGCAAGAGATCCAGCCGTGCCGCGGACCGCGTAGAGACCGACGTTCTCGAGGGTCGCAGCCGAGAACGGCCCGACGAACGTGCCGGTCACGACCAGCGCGAGCCCGCCGACAATGCCGAGGACGACCCCGGCGAGAATCCGTATCGAGAATCCCGAAAGATAGCCGCCGGCGTACTGGCCTGCGGACTCGAGGGAGGGAAGCGCCGCGAGGCCGACGAACGCACCGATGAGTGCACCGATCGCGCCGCCGCCGGCATACTGCAGCAGTGTGGGATCGGACAGCCCGACCAACAGCACGTCACCGATGCCAAGTAGTGGGGCAAGAAACGCACCGATGACGAGCCCGACGAGCGCACCACTGACGGCACCGAGCGTGAGCCCGAGGGTTCGGGGCTCGGTGATTCCGAGTGCGAGCCCGCCAACCATCTTCAACTTCTCGACACCGGAGAGCCGACTCCAGAACCGCTGGATCGTCACCTGAATGTCGCGGTCGACCAGCGCGACGCCGCTGCCGTTTGCCTCGGCGGCTTCGATGCCGGCTCGCATGTCGGCACCCGGCTCGATGTCGAACTGGTCACCAAGCCGTGACTGGACGTACGAGAGCATCCAGTAGGCCAGAAACTGGAAGACGGTGTTGCCCGACAGGAGGTCTTCGGCTTCGATGTCGTCGGGTGTTCCACCTTGCATCTGGCGGTAGCGCCCCTCGTCGAGTTCGACGGCGACGACATCGGGATCCTCCCGGTCGATCGTTTCGCGCACTTCGTCGACACTCGCTTGCGAGACGTGTGCTGTCCCGAGGACCTCGACGGAGCCGCCGTCGCCATCGGGTGGTGCTGGCGGCTCCGGCACGTCGGCCTCGCCTGCATCGCTCATTACAGGCTCAACTCGGCGGCGACTTTTACCAGTATCGGACACCAGGTCGAACGTGTCACCGGTCGCAGTCGTGACGCGGACTGTCCTTGACTCCCCGTCGGCCGGGACCATACTTATGAAAGTGGGCGTACAAGTCACTGGTATGCCTCACGATCAGGACGTCGAAGGTGCGAACGATCCGGACTCTGCGTCGACGTACGAATGCCTGCAGTGTGGAAACGTCATCGAAGCGACGACTAATCCGGGGAAATGCGAGTGTGGCGGCGAGTTCCACAACCGGGCGAAATCGCTCGAATAAAAGACCGATCGACTACTCTGCGTCAGTCGAACCGGACCGCGGATCGTACTCCTCGGCGGTCTCGAGTAGGTCCTCGATGGTTCCACGGGTGTCGGCAGCGGTCGCGCCGACGAGCCCACCGATCGCACCGCCAGTACTCGCGGCGTTGCGACTGAAGACGCTGCCGATTGCTGCACCGATCGCTGCTCCGATGGCTGCGTAGCGCGCACGCAGCAACACTTCGCTGAGACGTTCTCTCATGTGTCGTACGTTGTGACTGTGAGTGATAAATATATCTCTCGAGCGCGCGTGACGAGGGAGACGGGGTGAAAAAGCGGCGTCTGGAGACGTACCTACAGGAGCGTCTCGACGGCGGCAAGCGACTCGAGGACGTGGTCGGGTTCGATCGACGACTCGGCGAGGACCGTCCGGTCAGTGACGCCGGTGAGTACCAGAGCGGTCTCCATACCGGCGCGATTCCCGAGTGCGATATCGGTGTTGAGCCGGTCGCCGACGACGAGCGTGTTCGCGGGCTCGGCGTCCAGCCGGTCCATCGCTGCGGTAGCCGCGATCGAGGACGGTTTGCCAAGAATCGCATCCGGCTCGCGACCGGCGACGGCCTCCATCGCAGCGAGGATCGCCCCCGTCCCCGGAATCTCGCCTTCGTCAATCGGGATCGTCGCGTCGGGATCGGTGCCGTAAAACGGTATTTCGCCCTCGAGCGCTCGCAGCGACTCCCAGAGCGTTCCGAACGAAAACTCCCTGTCGAACGATCCCAAGACGACTTCCGCCGCGTCGGGATCGTTCGTCAGTTCGACGGCTGCGTCCTCGAGAATCGCCTCGAGTCGCCCGTCGCCGACGAGAAAGACCCGCTCGCCAGGGTGGGTCGCCGCGAGGTACTCAGCCGAGACGGTCGCAGAGGTGAGGACGGTCGCCGGATCGACGTCGATCCCGTGGGGTGTGAGTTTCGCCCGGTAGTGGTCGGCGCCGCGCGTCGGATTGTTCGAGAACAGGAGTCGCGAACAGCCCGCTGCCTCGAGCGCTCGTAGACCATCGATCGCGCCGGGAAGCAACGCTTCACCCCGGACGATCGTTCCGTCGACATCGAGGATCGCCGCCTCGTACGTTGTCATTGCCCGCGGATACGGATGGCAGGCGATTGAGTGTTTGGATGGGCAAGACGAATCCAACAGCACATGACCGGCAGTGCCCACGGCTCGTTCCACCAGCACGACCGGTGGGAATTCTTATCCGACGATCCGACCTACGACCGCGTATGACACTCGAGGCCGAGCCCCCCGAACCGCCGGAACTGGAGTTCGTCGACCCGAACGAGTACGAGGATGCAACGATTAGCGCCGACGGCGAGGAGATCGACTACCGTCGCGAGGAGCTGCAGGCGTTCCTCGAGGAGGGCGCATGGGAGGAGGCGTTCGACGAGTGGCGCGTCGACACCGATCTCACAGAGCGTGAGTACGGAATTGCCCGCGATCTCGAGCTGTTCGGCGGGTTTGATTTCTTCTGGGACGACTTCGCCGACCGCGTCGGCTATCACGCACCGGGAATTCCGGAAGACTGGCAGGCACGGGAGTATCATCCCGACCTCGACACCTGGGGGACGGTCTCGGCGATCAACGCCGAACTGACGGAGTTCGGGCAGCTCGTCTCCGTGACTCTCAAAGAGGAGTACGTCGACTGGGAAGCCGAGTACGAACCGCCGGAAGACCTGCCAGATTTCGACTGAGACGGACGTCCGTCATACGGACTCCTGTCAGTGGGTGCCGGTGAGACCGCGACCGTCCGGCGGGCCCACCGAGAACTCGTAACAGCAGACTGTCTCAGTGGGTAGCGGCGCACCCACGACCCGCTATGCGAGCCCACCGGATCCCCGTGACAGCAACCCGTATGTGGGCTGGGGACGTCGGACGAGCACAGGGCGGACTATCCGGTCCACTCGCCTGCGAGATCGCCGCTGATGTTTTCGCGCCAGTGTTCGAACCCTTCTTCACAGTCGGTGCTGTCATCGATATGATCGACGAAGCCGGCGCCGGGTGATGTGAGTTCGTCGCCACAGAACGGACAGATGACCGGGTCGCGCCAGTTCGTTGCGTTGGTTGCCATTCTCACTGCGGTCTATAATGAACTATTATATAAGTCTCGTGCGTTAAGAACTATTACAATTGGCATGGCATATGATCTCATTTAATTTGTGTGGCTCGAGACATGCTGTCCCTCGGTTGTCTGTACTCGGTGTCCTGCCGTTCAGTAGCAATCGACAGCACACTCATGGAAAGCGTTAACATACACCACCACATACGTAGTGACATGACTCTCAGAAACGAACGGGAATACGTATGCGTGCAGTGTGGCCGACGGGAAACGGTCGGCGACGCACTCCTCAGTACCTGTCAGCAGTGCGGGAGCGAGATGCGAAACGCCGAGTTGATCCGCGAGTAGACACCGCCAGCACCGTCAGTCCTCGCTGTCACTCGCTCGAGCGCCGCCAGCCCCCTTCTGAACCGATCCGTAACGCCGCGTCAGCGAGCGACGGTCATCGCGACGCCGAGCAAGACGAGACCGACGATGACCGCCCCCGCGCCGGTCGCGGCACTGCCGACGAGCACGGCAACGGCTCCGGCGACGACACCCGCAGCACCACCGCCAGCGGCGATCGACGACAGAAGCCCCGGCGTCGCGCTCGTGTCTGCCCGCACGGTGTCGAGTTCGCTCCGAAGCGCCTCGAACTCTTCGTCTCGGTCACCCTGTGTCTCGATATCGCCGAGCCGTGTGTCGATCGTGCTGAGACGCTGCTCGAGCGCAGAGTGTTCGTCAGCAATCGTAGCCAGCCGTCCATCCAGTGCGTCGAGTTCGGAGTCGAGCGCCTCGACCGCCGATTCGTCGGGACTGGAGTCGACAGCCTGCGCGAGGTCGTCGTGATCCGTCCGAAGCGACTCGAGTCGATCGGCGACGGTCGAGACGTCGGCTTCGATCGCGGTCACGGCAGCCTCGCTCGCCGCATCATCGACCGCTTCGATGCGGTCACTGTGATCGTCCAATCGATGCGCGACCTCATCGAGTCGGTCGGTATGATCGTCGAGTCGGTTCGTTGTCTCCACGACTCGTTCGTCGTGGTCGTCCAGCCGATTCGCGGTTTCGTCAAGACGCTCGGCGTGATCGGTTAGTCGGTTCTCAGCCTCATCGTGACGGTCGTCGTGGTCGTTGAGCCGGTGCTCGGTCTCGTCGACGCGCTCATCGATCGCCGACATCGTCTCGGCAAGCGCGTCCGTTTCGCGCTCGAGGTCGGCTTCGAGCGCAGTGAGGTCTGCCGCGAACGTCGTTTCCACGTCGTCGAGCCGGTCACCGACCGTCTCGAGCGTCGTCACGAGGTCATCGATCTCGTCCTCGGCGTTGGCGAGCGCGTCACGCAGCGTATCCAGCTCGTCGTCCGTGACCGATTCGGCATCGCTCCGTTCGACCATCGACTCGAGCGCCGCGAAATCGTTGTCAAGCGCGCTCGTCGCCGACTCGAGACGGGCATCGATGTCGGTGACGGTTTCGTCGATCCGCTCCTCGAGTGTGTCTTCGAGCGAGTCGACCGAGGACTCGAGTCCGCGGATGTCCGCTTCAACCGTCTCGAGATCCGTCGCGAGGCTGTCGACCGTCTCCGTGCTGGCTGCGCGCGCCGTGAGGTCATCCAGTTGCGTTTCGATCGCCGAAATCGTCCCGTCAACGTCGTCGAGTGCCGCCTCGAGCTCCGTTATCTCATCCTCTATGCGGGTGTCGAACGTCTCGCGGACCGTGTCCAGTTCGTCGTCGATAGCGCCGAGTTCCTCGTCGAGCGTCGTCTCGACTGTCTCGAACCGTGCGTCGGTCCGCTCGACGTGTTCCGCGAGTCGGCCAGCAACGCCGTCGAGGCGCGTCCGCAGTTCTTCGAGCCGGCCAGCGACGCCGTCGAGTCGCGCCTCGCGCTGCTCGAGGGCTTGCTCGAGATCCGTGATCTCGTCTGTGAGCTCCGAGACGGTTCCCTCGAGTGTCTCGAGTGACGCTTCGGTCGCGGCGGCCACCGCGAGGTCGTCGACCTCTGTCCGGACCTCGTTGAGTGCCTCGTCGATCGTCGCCGCCCGATCGGTGACGGTCTCGAGATCGGCAGCCAACTCGACGAGTCGATCGTCGAGCGTGGATCGCTCGTCGGCTGCTGTCGCCTCGACTTCGGTGAGCGTTTCGTCGACGTCGTCGACATCGGCCTCGAGCGCGTCGAACGCGTCCGACAGGGCCTCGAGGTCGTCGGAGAGCCGCTCAATGTCGTCGTCGAGACTCGCAACGACCGTTTCGGTAGCGTGGGTCTCGCTTTCGGCCTCGAGCTCGGCCAGGTCGTCGGCGAACGACTCGAGCCGGTCGTCGAGTGCGGCGACGTCTTCGGCAGCGGCTGTCTGGGCGTCGACGTACTCGAGGTCCTCGAACAGCGCCTCGAGATCCTCGCGGACGGACTGGATCTCGTCATCGCGATTGGCAAGTCGGTCGAACAGCTGGTCGATAGCGTCGTCCGTGGGATCGGGGTCCGCGTCGGCGGCTTCGAATTCGTCGAAGGAGAGTGCCGTATTCGTAGGTGATCCGCCCTCGAGAGCCGATTTCGCGTCGGGCGGGGACGTGTCGGCTCCAGCGAGTTCGGGTCTGGTTATCGCTTCGTCGGCCTTGACGTCGTCTCGCGCGGCCGCGAGCGCGCCCCTGACGGCGCTCTCAGCGGGCGTGTCCGCGAGTCGAACGTCTCGGACCGAGAACGGGACCGTCGCCGCATCGAAACGCCCTCCGACGAGGAACTCGAGGCCCTCGATCGCCCCGTCGCCCGCGATCGCGACTGGGATGGACAGCCCCCGCTGGACATCGGTCTCGTCGGCTTCCGCTCGGATCGCGTCGATCAACTCGGCCACGAGGTCGTCGTAGGCCTCGGCGAGGGCGCTCTCGAGCCCGCCTGCTGCCACGTCGGGGTCGAGCGTCAGGTCCTCGAGTGTACTGGCCACCTGTGGTGGCGCGTGATCGGTGTCGGCGGCCACGCGGTCGACGATCCACTCGTGGCCCTTCGCGATCGAAACGGCAACCGCCGGCACGCCGTAGTACGCCACCGTAGCACTGGTCGTCTGGGCCTCGAGACAGACGCCGAGCCCGGTGTAGTTGTCGGCTGCAAACTGATCGTAGATGACGGCGAACCCCTTGCTGATCGGCCTTGGTTCGACGTCGCGATCGGTCAGTGCTGCTGTTACGGCCTCGTGGTGGGTGTCGGTCGGCGCTGCCGTATCAACCGGCGTTCCCACCGTCGTATAACAAAGTCGACCGTCGGTCGCGTCCCCGATGGCGTCGTCGACGAGCGCGTCCAGAAGGGGCAGCGCATCTGCAGGGACATCCCCAGCAAGCATACCGTCTACGAACAGTGACTGGGGTTCCCCCTCGGTCGTCTCTGCGGCGTTCTGGGCTGCCGTCCCGACCGCATACGTCGTTTCGTCGACCTGGACGGTGTCGCTCTCCGCTGCGAGTTCAGCCGCTGCAAGCGTGTCGTCGTCGACCGGCAGCACGATCGGCGGGACCGAATCGATCGTCGGGCCGTCACCGTCGTCGGTGGCGGCGCGAATCGCTGCTGGCCCGATGTCGAGACCGTACTCCATGCCCTCGGCAACTCGAACCACCCTCTTGTGACTTTTCCCGGGAATACCAGATGTGATACTGCCGGACGGCACGGGTCAGACACCGAGCAGACGCACGGCACAATCGCTGACGGCGAGGGGATATCGAGGCGTGAGTGGACAGTCATGAACAGCTAACGAGCCCCAATCTAGTAAGAAAACCGACACAGGTGAGTTCAGAATTATCTCGTATCTGAATACTTGTGACAGGGAGTCACGGAGCCTGTGTCATAGGGGTGTGCCAATCAGAGTATTGCCGGCTACTCAGGGTCTACGCACCGTACGTCACCTCGTCACTGGGTACGCCATGCCACACAAAGAGAGAAATCCTCACGTTTATCTATCAGGCTGGTGGTGGTTTATGTGTATGTCTGAAACCGGGACGGAGTCTCGTCCGCTGGTCCGGCAACTTCCCGATCCAGCGGCAGCGTCGAACGTCCGGTACAACCCGTCGCTTGAGGAGCTGCGTGAACTTGCCAAACCCGACGAGACGACGACCGAGTTCGGGTCGCCGTCGTACGTCAGCGAGTTTCGGTCGCGGAGTTCCGATCGGACGAAAAACGCCATCGACCACGAGTTCACCGACCACGATCAGGAACTGATCGACGACGCCGTCGATCTGGCTTCCGACGTCGAACTGGTCTGTGTCGACCGGCTGATGGGCCGCCATCCGGACGCGTCCTTCTGCTGTCGTCTGTTCGTTCCCGTCGAGCACGCTCGGATCGCCTACGCGTGGGCGAACCTCTTCGAGCCCGCCGACGGGGCGGACCCCGATCTCTACACCGTCCAGCTGCCCGACTACGACGAGACTGCGATTCGCGTCCTGCCCGACACCGGCTTTACCGCCGTGCTGGGCAGCGACTACACCGGTGAGGCCAAGAAATCGTTCCTGCGGCTGTTCATGTATCGGATCAAACAGCAGGGCGGCCTCGGTCTCCACGCGGGCAGCAAGCGCGTCCGCGTCCGCAACGAAAACGACGAGCTCCAGACCGTCGGTCAGGTGTTCATGGGCCTGTCCGCGACCGGCAAGTCCACGCTGACCTCCCACGGCTGCTGGCTCGAGGACCCCGAAGACGCGTCCATGCTCCAGGACGACGTCTGTGGGCTGCTCTCGGACGGCTCCGTCGCCGGCAGCGAGGGACAGGGACTGTTCATCAAGACGATCGGCCTCGGCGAGGACGAACAGCCCGAACTCTACGAAGCTGCAACCGACGAGTCGGCCATCCTCGAGAACGTCGCGGTCGACGACGACGGCACCGTCCACTTCGACGAGGACCGCTATACCTCGAACTCTCGGGCGATCATCCAGCGTGACGAACTCGAGAGCGCCGACGAGGAGATCGACCTCGGCAGCATGGATCAGGTCTTCTTCATTACGCGCAACCCCCTGATGCCGCCGGTCGCCAAGCTCAACGAAGAGCAGGCCGCCGTCGCATTCATGCTCGGCGAGTCGATCGAGACCAGTGCGGGCGATCCGTCGCGGGCCGGCGAGTCGATCCGCGTCGTCGGGACCAACCCCTTCATCATCGGCTCTGAAGGTGAAGAGGGCAACATCTTCCACGAACTGATCGACATTCTCGACGTCGACTGTTACGTGATCAACACGGGATATCTCGGCCAGAAGTCCCAGGACATCGGTGTCACCGAGTCCGTGACGATTCTCACCGAGACCGCTCGCGGCACCATCGAGTGGACCGACGACGAGGAGATGGGGCTGACGATCCCCGAAACCGTACCTGGCATCGACATCGAGGAGTTCTACGTGCCGGACCACGTCGAGGACTACGACGAGGCGCTTTCGGACCTCCGCGCCGAACGGCGGGAGTATCTCGAGCAGTTCGAGCAACTCCGCGACGAGATCAAAGACGCCGTGTACTGAACTGCCGGACGCTCGGTTGTCCGACCGGAGACGCGTACGTGATGTCTTCTGGCGTGCGCGATCGCATGAGCTCTGATTCCTGCTACAATTACCAAGCGCGAGCGACGGGGCTTCGCTTGCCGCACACGAATACTGTTATATGTGTCGAGTTCCCACGGGTGGGTAATGAGCGCACAGGTACGAACACCGACCGCGCGAGTCTGTGAAGTATGCGACCGCGCCGAAGTCTGGGACGAAGAGCTCGAAGCGTGGCAACTTGCCCGCGAAGACGGCGAGAAACAGGTTGGTAATCCACACTGCCTCCACGAGTGGGACATCAACGGCACGTTCAATCCGGTCGACGAATCCGATAGCTAACGATCGGGCCACGCGACGGTCGTCGCCCGCACGTCGTGGTAGTATCCTTTTTCCCGGCTCGAGCGTAGCCGCTGTTATGCCAACGGTCTACATTACAGCCCCACTCGAGGCAGCCGACGAGCTCGCCGAAACGCTCGTCGCGGAGCGACTCGCCGCCTGCGTCAACCGGGTCGAGACGACCTCGACGTACCGCTGAGAGGGTGAGGTCCACCACGATGACGAAGTGATCCTCTTCGTGAAGACGACCGACGACGTCTACGACGACCTCGTCGCATACGTCGAAGAACAGCATCCCTACGACGTGCCCTGCATCGAGCGGTTCGACGAGGACGACGTCCTCGAGTCGTTCGCGACGTGGCGAGCCGACAGCGTCGAGTAGCCGAGCGGGTACGACAGACGGTCACAGGCGATGATTGGCTGAATTAGCAACCCTTAAAACTCGCGCACGGGTTGTGACGGGTATGGCTGGAACCATCGAAGTGCTCGTTCCGGGTGGCCAGGCCAACCCTGGCCCGCCGCTCGGTCCCGAGCTCGGACCGACCCCCGTCGACGTGCAGGCTGTCGTACAGGAGATCAACGATCAGACCGAGGCGTTCGACGGGACCGAAGTCCCCGTCACCGTCGACTACGAGGACGACGGCTCCTTCGAGATCGACGTCGGTGTGCCACCGACGGCGGCGCTTGTCAAGGACGAAGCCGGCTTCGAAACCGGCAGCGGCGAGCCCCAAGAGGACTTCGTCGCGGACCTCTCCGTCGATCAAGTCAAGAAGATCGCCGAGCAGAAACACCCCGATCTGCTCGCGTACGACACGATCAACGCCGCGAAGGAAGTCGTCGGCACCTGTGCCTCGATGGGCGTCACCATCGAAGGCAACGACGCTCGCGAGTTCAAAGAGCGCGTCGACAGCGGTGAGTACGACGACGTGCTTGCAGCCGACGCATAATCTGAGATACCGTTTCGGTACGCGGGTGCCCGCGTCTTCTTTGTGATGGCACCCTCATTCGATGCCGCTATCAGCGTTGGTACCGGGACAGTTTCTTCCACCGTACTGACAATATTGTAGCCACCCCTCGTCAGTGCAGGTTCAGGGAGGCCGATCGCAGCTCGAGCGCGCCAGAACTAGATCTTGTTCGCAGGTGGAACGGTTCGCTCGTCAGGTCGTGCCGTCCCAGCGCCGCCAAACAGCACGCGAACCCCCGCACCGAGACCGAGCGCACCGGCGAGCCCAGCAATGGCGACGGTCGCCGGTAGCGCCAGCCCGGCGAGCCCGCTCACGAGCGCGCCGACGACGATGCCGACCCACAGCCGGTCGCTTCCGAGCCGTGAGGCGATCGTACAGCCGATCGCGGTGAGCCCGATCGCCAGCACCACTGGAATGACTGTCGCTCCGAGAATGACCAGCGGGATACCGAAGAACACCCCGACACTGGTGTCGACGATGAGATAGCCCGTTCCCGCGAGCGCGCTGACGACGAGCAGACTCGGGAACCCGATCCCGACCGAGATCACCGGACTCTGGCGCGATTTTCGGACCGCTTTGCTCCCATGGCTATGGAGCAATCCGAGCACGATCATCGTGACGAGCACGGCGACGACGAACTGGATACCAACCCGGACGAACGGCTCGAGTGATCGATACGCCGCGAGCGCGCCGTCGGCGACGGACAGCGTGCCGGTCGAATCCGAAGCCGGCTGCCCAACCCTAGTATATAATTCTAATGGCCACATCGACGTATATTACACGAGATCTTATAATAGAACTTTTGATAATCAGGGTGACATACCATTCGGTGTTGTGAGGAGCGACCGTGTTGTGGTGAGACGCGCGGTCACATACCAGGATCGCGGGTAGTTCGACGGGTTTAAGTCTGCGATGACACTTGGTTCAACGGAGACAGGCATCGCCTGTTTCACTGACCCGTAGGAGCACTCCTGCGTACTACGGAGGTGAACGATGGCAGATTCGGATATTGAAACAGCAGTAGCCCGCGCACTCGAGGATTCGCCCAATCGGAACTTTACCGAGACGGTCGACCTCGCGATCAATCTGCGCGACTTAGACCTGAACGAACCGTCGAACCGCGTTGACGAGTCGATCGTCCTTCCGTCCGGAACCGGACAGGAAACTCGCATCGTCGTCATCGCCGAGGGAGAAACCGCAGTCCGTGCCGAAGAGGCAGCGGACGAGGTCCTCTCGGGCGACGACGTAGCCGATCTGGACGACGACGAGGCCAAGGACATGGCCGACGAGACGGACTTCTTCATCGCCGAAGAGGCGATGATGCAAGACATCGCCCGGCACCTGGGTACCATTCTCGGTCCCCGAGGGAAGATGCCGGACCCGCTCGCACCCGACGACGACGTCGTCGAAACCGTCAACCGGCTCAAAAACACCGTGCAGCTTCGCTCCGGCGACCGACGAACATTCCACACCCTCGTCGGCGCCGAAGACATGGATGCCGAGTCGATCGCCGACAATATCGACGTCATCCTGCGTCGCCTGCACGCCGACCTCGAGAAGGGGCCCCAGAACATCGACGCCGTCTACGTGAAGACGACGATGGGGCCGTCCGTGGAGGTGGCCTAGAATGAGCGCACAGGCTGAACGCAAAACCGAGAACCTTCCCCAGTGGAAGAAAGAGGAAGTCGACGAACTCGCCGAGATCATCAGCGAGTACGAGAGCGTCGGCATCGTCGGCATCGCCGGCATTCCTTCGAAGCAGCTTCAGGACATGCGCCGCGACCTGCACGGCACCGCCGAGTTGCGCGTCAGCCGCAACACCCTGCAGACGCGCGCGCTCGAGGACGCCGGCCTCGGCGACCTCGTCGAGCACATCGAGGGACAGGTCGGCATCGTCGGCACGAACGAGAACCCGTTCTCGCTGTACAAGGAGCTCGAGGCGTCGAAGACGCCCGCTCCGATCAACGAGGGCGAGGTCGCGCCCAACGACATCGTGATCCCTGAAGGGGACACCGGTGTCGACCCGGGACCGTTCGTCGGCGAACTCCAGAGCATCGGCGCGAACGCACGCATCGAAGAGGGTTCGATCCAGGTTATGGAGGACTCGACGGTCTTAGAGGCCGGCGAGGAAGTCTCTGCGGATCTGTCGAACGTCCTCAACGAGTTGGGCATCGAGCCCAAGGAAGTCGGACTCGACCTGCGCGCCGTCATCGCTGACGGCGTCCTGTTCGACCCCGCAGACCTCGACATCGACGTCGAGGCCTACCGGAGCGACGTGTCGACGGCCGCTGCTCGCGCCCAGAACCTCTCGATCAACGCGACGTTCCCGACCGCGGCGACCGCACCGACGCTCATCGCCAAGGCCACGGGCGAGGCCAAGAGCCTCGGCCTGCAGGCCGCGATCGAGGACGAAGCCCTCATGCCCGACCTCGTCAGCAAGGCCGACGCACAGCTGCGTGCGCTCGCGACCCAGATCGACGACGAGGAGGCACTCCCTGAGGAGCTTCAGGGCGTCGAGGCGGCCGCTCCGGCGGCAGCCGACGACGAGGACGAATCGGCAGACGACCAGACCGAAGACGAGGCTGAGACCGACGAGGCCGACGCCGACGATGATGACGACGAAGACGACGGCGACGGCGCGGCAGGTCTCGGCGAAATGTTCGGATAACGACTCACGGAGGATACACCAATGGAATACGTATACGCTGCACTCATCCTGAACGAATCGGACGAAGAGATCAACGAAGACAACCTCACGAACGTGCTCGACGCCGCCGGCGTCGACGTCGAAGAGTCCCGCGTCAAGGCGCTCGTCGCCGCGCTCGAGGACGTCGACATCGACGAGGCCGTCGAAGAAGCCGCTGCCGTCCCCGCTGGCGGAGCCGCCGCAGGCGGTGCCGCAGCTGCGGAAGGTGGCGACGACGACGACGACGACGCTGAAGAGACCAGCGACGTGCCGGACACGACGGACGAAGACGAGGAAGAAGAGGAAGACGCCAGCGGTGAAGGCCTCGGCGAACTCTTCGGATAACCGCTCCGTCGATCCGGTTTCGACGAGTTGCACACCCCGATTTTTCTTGCGCTCGCGGATGAGTGGCGACGCCGCAGTGGAGCGGCGCCGACGGCTCACGCTCCACGGCGAGCCGAGAGTATATGAGTGAAGGCGCGGCCAGAGCCGCCAATGGCTGCCCCAGTGGAGGTCGTCGTTGAGCCGGCGCTGACGCTGCAGTTGCTCGCGTGGGTCCTCGCCGGCTCGCTGTGTGGGACCTGTAGCGGGCTCGTCCCGGGACTACACGCCAACAACTTCGCACTCGTGCTGGCAGGAATCGCTCCGTCAGTCCCCGGCCCGCCGCTGTTCGTCGGCTGTGCGATGCTCGCCGCCGGCGTCGTCCACACCTTCCTGAACGCCGTCCCGGCGATGGCGCTCGGCGTTCCCGACGCGGAGATGGCCGTCACCGCGTTGCCGGGTCACCGACTGGTCCTCGAGGGACGTGGCCCCGAAGCGATCAGACTCTCCGCACTCGGGAGCGTCCTCGCCGTCCTCGCTGCGGTCCCGCTTGCTGTCCCTGTGACTCGCGCCGTGACCGTCGTCTACCCGACGCTGCGGGCCCATCTATCGGTGCTCCTCGCAACGATCGTGGTCGCGTTACTCGCCTCGGAGCCGACGTGGCGAAGCCGCCTGGGTGGCCTGCTCTCGTTCGGGCTGGCCACCGGACTCGGCGCACTCACCCTGGATCTCTCGCCGGCAGCGCCGCTCGAGGTGGGCGGCACCCTCGCGCCGCTGTTTGCCGGCCTCTTCGGGGCACCGGTGTTGATCGACGCGGTTCGCGGGAGCGGGATCCCCCGGCAGGACGGCCTCGAGATCACAATGTCGCGCGGACTCCTCGGGGGGACGGCGGTCGCCGGCACGCTCGCGGGTGCTGCAGTCGGCTACCTGCCCGGTATCACGGCTGCGATCGCCGCCGTCGCGGTGCTGGTCGTCGTCCCGGCGGAAGCCAGTGACCGGGGGTACATCGTCGCGACCAGCGGCGTCGACACGGCCAACACGGTTTTCGCGCTTTTCGCGCTGGTCGCCATCGGCCAGCCCCGAACCGGCGTGCTGGTCGCCGTCGACAGTCTGGGCGTGCCACTCGAGATACCGATCCTGCTTGCTGCCGTCTTGCTCGCGGGACTCGTCGGCTTCGCGCTCATCCTGGTCGTCGGGGACGCCTATCTCGAGTTCGTCGGGCGGCTCCCCTACTGGCAGGTGTCGGCTGCCGTTCTCGCAGTGCTTCTCGTGCTCTCGTTCCTGTTTACCGGCGTGGTCGGCATTGCGATCTTTCTCGTCGCGACCGCGATCGGGCTGGTTCCGGTTCGGCTGCGAGCTCGGCGCGTCCATCTGATGGGTGTCTTGATCGGGCCGCTGATGCTTGGGATCTGACGTTTCAGTATCAGCGGTCATCCGGACCTGCCGCTCGAGCGGCTGCCACGAGGTCTGCGACGCGCTCGCTGGCGACTGGCGCGGTCGTCTCCCCGCCGTCTTTAAGCGCAGTGCCGACGATGACGCCGTCTGCACCCGCTTCGAGACAGTCGCCGACGGTCTCGGTCGTCACCCCGCTGCCGACAAACACCGGAGTCCGATCGTGGCCGTGTGCTGTCAGCTCATCGGAAACGCGCTCGACATCTGCAAGCGGCGTTTCGACGCCCGTTCCTGGTCCGGAGACGATCACGCCGTCTGCCCGACCGCGCTCGACCGTCTCGAGCGCTGTCCGGTCGATCGGTCGCTCGCCGACTGGCGTCGCGTGTTTGACGTGGACGTCCGCGAGGATTGCGACATCGGTTGCAAGCCGATCACGGAGCCGAAGCGTTTCGTGGGCGCGGCCCTCGAGCACACCCTGATCCGTCGCGGCGGTACCGACGTGGACGTTGACGCGGACGAACGCGGCATCGACGGCTGCGGCGATCGACAGCGCTGCCTCGGCGTCGTTACGAAGCACGTTGATGCCGACCGGCACGTCGACGGCGTCGGTCACGGTCGTCGCAATCGCTGTCATCTCTGCAACGACGTGTTTCGATACGTCATCCGGATAGAACGGGGAATCTCCGAAGTTCTCGAGGATGATCCCGTCGATTCCGCCGTCGGAAAGCCGGCGTGCGTCCGCGAGCGCACGAGCGCGGACGGCGTCGCGGTCGCCGTCGAATTCAGGCGCGCCGGGCAGCGCCGGGAGGTGGACCATGCCGACGACGGGCCGGTCGGCGCCGAAGCGCTCGAGCAGTGCTGTCCTCGTGGTCATACCAGTGCTGGGAGCGCGAGCGGGATAACGTGATGTGGTGGCGAGATAGGGGCTCGAGCCGGCAATCCCCTCCCCCACCAGGGCTGTTTTCTCTCTGCCGAGGGTATTTCCAGCCGATGGCCGACTTGCTCTCCCCGTTGTCGCTGCGCGAAACGGAGATTCCGAATCGCATCGCCGTCTCACCGATGTGTCAGTACTCCTGTGAGCCCGACGGCCTGGCGACCGACTGGCATCGGGTTCACCTCGGGAGCCGTGCCGTCGGCGGTGCTGGCATCGTCATGACCGAGGCAACCGCCGTTGAGCCACGCGGTCGTATCACACCCCACGACCTCGGGATCTGGAGCGACGAGCACGCGGCAGCGCTCGAGCCGATTACCGAGTTTATCCGCGAGCAGGGGTCCGTGCCGGGAATCCAACTCGCTCACGCGGGTCACAAGGCGAGCAAAACGCGGCCGTGGGACGGCAACGTGCCGAAACAGCCCGACGAAGGAGGGTGGGAAGTGCTCTCACCGTCTCCGAATGCCTATCCGCCGTTCGACGGCGACCGACCGGCACTGTGCAAGGCCGACGCGGACGACATACAGGGCGTGATCGACGCCTACCGTGCCGCGGCCGAGCGCTCGCTTGCAGCCGGCTTCGAGATTGCCGAGGTGCACGCGGCCCACGGCTATCTGCTCCACGAGTTCCTTTCGCCGGTCACGAACCGCCGGACGGACGACTACGGCGGCAGTTTCGAGGACCGCACGCGACTGCTCCGCGAGGTCGTCACCGCAGTCCGTTCGGTCTGGCCCGACGACAAGCCGCTTTTCGTCCGCATTTCCGGCACCGACTGGCTCGCAGACCGCGAATCGTGGACTATCGAACACTCCATGCGGCTGGCCGACGACCTCGCACCCCTCGGTGTCGATCTGGTCGACGTCAGCTCCGGCGGCCTCCACCCCGAACAGGCCGTCCCCGGCGGTCCGAACTTCCAGGTGCCACTGGCCGAACGCGTCCGCAGGGGGGCCGACGTCGCCGTCGGCGCGGTCGGCGGCATCACCGAACCCGAACAGGCCGACGCGCTGGTTCGCAACGGTCGCGCCGACATCGTGCTCGTCGGCCGGGAGTTCTTGCGCGATCCGTACTTCGGGCTCCGCGCTGCTGGCGAACTCGAGCGCGATCCGGACGACATCACAGCACAGTGGCCAGTTCAGTACCGCCGAGCCGCCAATCGGTAATCGAATCAGGTCAGGTTAGCCGCCCTCTCAAGCGCTCATCTACCGTCGTAGTCGTCTAACCACCCCGTCACTGCCGACTGCAACGCGCCCGTGGTCGTGCCGATGTTCAGCAACTGATACCCCTGCTGTGCCTTCTCGTTGACGTCGTCCATTCCGAATCCGAGCCCGCCGACCGGGACATCCGCCTCGAGGGCTGCCGATCGGATCGTCTCGACGGCTTCCTCGACCTCGGGATGATCGAACTCGCCTGGATGCCCCAGTGAGACCGAGAGGTCGAGCGGCCCGATGAAGACGAAACCGAGTTCCGGTACTTCGAGAATGTCCTCGAGGTCGTCGAGCGCTGATTGGGTCTCGACTGTCACGCCGACGACGACCGACTCGTCTTCGGTCGTCACGTAGTCGTCGGCGAGCCCCCAGCGGCTCGCACGGGGGTTCGCGAGCCCGCGCCGGCCGGGATCGCCGTCGTACTCGAACCGACCCGCACGGACCGCGCGCTCGAGTTCCTCGGCGCTGCCGACACGTGGAAGGAACACGTTCCGGACGCCGGCGTCCAGTGCCTTGCGGACGAGCGCCGGATCGGTGTCGGGGACGCGAACCAGTAGTTCCGTCTCGGTACCGTCGACCGCCCGAAGCAGCCCCTCGAGCCGGTCGGCGTCCCACGGACTCGGCCCGCCGTGCTCGAGGTCGATCCAGACGAAGTCGACGCCGAGCGCTGCGTAGAGTTCGACGATCGTCGGACTGTACGTGCTCTCGAGGACGCCGAGCGCGACGTCGCCGGCCTCGAGCGTCTCGCGGAGTTGGTTTCCGCGTGGCTGATGGCTCACGACTCGGGCTCCCACGGCCACCATTAAAATCGATCTGCCGACCGGTTGCCCGTCGAGACAGTCAGCTCGTCTCTACTCGTCTTTCCACTTGATCGAACAGCCCTGCGAGGGCTGCCACTCGAGATCGACCGCTTCGCCGGCCAGGACGGCGTCGATCGCCTCGCGAATGTGGAACCGGGTCGGCTCGTCGTCGGGGTTCAGCGCGTCGTCGAGGCGACCGTGATAGACCAGTCGGAACTCGCCGTCCGACCGGGCAAAGAGGAACGGATCTGGCGTGCAGACCGCACCATACGCCCGGGCAACATCCTGGCTCTCGTCGCGGAGATAGGCGTCGTACTCGATCGTTCCGTCGTCGACGTACGTCTGCATCGCCTCGAACGAGTCGTCGGGATATTCGTCGGCGTCGTTCGGATTGATCCCGACGACCGCGACATCGTCGTACTCCGCCGAGAGGTCGTTCAGCAGGTCGAACTTCGCCTGTGCGTACGGACAGTGATTGCACGTAAAGACGACTAACAGCGCCTCGTTGTCGGCAAACGACGCGAGCGAGTGGGTGTTCTCGTCGACACCCTCGAGTTCGAACTCGGGGGCGACGTCGCCGGCCTCGAGTTCCGATTCGGATTCCTTCAGGACCATGCCAGATCGTTCGGGTCGTTCGTCCTTAACGCTCCCGCTCGGTGTGGCTGGCTCGAGCGACCGCTGACGGAGAGCAGGGCGTGACTGGCTGGCTGCTCATCGCTGGTCGTGCCCGTCATCTGGTTTGGCAGCCAGATAGACAGCCTGTGCTGACAGTCAGGGTCGTCGTGACAGCGTATTTTTTGCGCTCGGCTCGTCAACCGGGATATGCAAGGGTTGCGCTGGCTCCAGATGAGCGACGACGAGATCGCAGACTTCCTCGGTCGCGGTGGGACGGGCGTCCTCTCGTTTGCCACCGGGTCAGACGAGCCGCCGGTTTCGATACCGGTGTCCTACGGCTACAACGCGGATGAGAAACTGTTGTACTATCAGCTGTCGACGCCCGAAGACAGCCGGAAGAGCGACCTCATCGACCAGCCCGTCTCGTTCGTCGTCTACGGGAGATCCGATGGCAAGTGGGAAAGCGTCATTGCAACGGGTACGCTCGATGATATCGAGGACAAACCGTACGAATCCAGTGCGGTTCAGGGGATGTGGGCGATTGAGATCCCGCACGTCGACATCTTCGAACGACCGCGAGACGAGGTCACGTTCCACTTTTTCAGCCACGATCCCGACACGCTGACGGGACGAAAAGAGGTCCCCTCTCGTTCCTGACAGTCCTGCGACATCTCCCCAACCGTAAATCGGCGCATAGCCGACGGGTCGGCGGACCTGTGCTAGCCGAACAGTTCAGCGATCGAGAGGAGAACGCTTGGAACGACGAGCAGGGCGATCCCGACGACGATCAGGACAAGCGGCAAGACGAGTATCCCCATGTCGGTCAGCAACCAGAGTCCAAGGCCGGCCACCACCGCGACCACCCCGACCAGCCGAAGCAGCCAGACGAATACGCCTTCGAGCTCCGAATCGGCGACGAGATCGACGAGTTCGAGCACATCGTCCATAGCTGACTGAATATGTCAACCCACAGCACTTGAATTCGGTGCTCGACCATTCCGGCTCGTCTCAACGGATCCATCGCCTCGAGACCGGCCTCCTGCCACCGAGCCACAGGGTGCGACGACTCACATATTTGTACCTTCAGGATCATCGACGAGGTATGAAGACGCTCGAGGTCACCGACGAACAGTACGCCTTCATCCAGCACCTCCGCGAGGAGATCTCCGAATCCGTCGTCGGCAAATACGGCTTCGTCCGCGAACGCGATGCCGTCCAGTTTCTGATCGACAATCTCGACGGCGAGGTCGAACTCGACGCCGACGAGTTCGACTCCTCGGCGACCGACGACGTCGCGGCCTCCGTCGGCGCTGCCATCGACGGCGACGACGATCCACACGAACTCGCGGAAGTCTCGTACATCGAAGACGAGACGGCAACGGCAGCGACCGACGATCGACTGGACGACGATGCCGACGCCGACCGCGAGCCAACGGTGACTGAGCCGGAGACGGCCGACGGCGAATCCGCAGGGAGCGACTCGGAGACGGATGACGTGGACGACGGATCGGCTGACGAGTCGGGCGCACCCGACGAGACCGTGCCGGGGACGGGTGGAGACGCCGATTCGGACAGTGACGACGACAGCAACAGCGGGGATGGCTCGGCCGACGACGACGACATGTTAGACGAGATGATGAGCCTGCTCGAGACCCACGACGACAAGTGGCAAGAGTCGAGTTCGGCTGACTACCGATATGCCGTCGACCTCCCCGACGGCTCGACCGAACAGGTCCAGACGAAAGACGACGTGCGGGCGTTGCTGTTCAAGAACTACCGCTGATCCCTCGGCAACGAGTACTGTCCTATTTTTGTCTCATCAAGGCGAGCAGTGACGCGGGAACGCAACCTCTCGTCGGTGCAACGAACGCGACAAGAACGTTAGACCTTTACTCGCGCTCGCGCTTCGAAGGGATATGAGCGAACGCGAGGTGCTCGAGTTGCTTCGTGAGAACGCGCGATACTCGGCGGCCGATATCGCGCGAATGACCGACCTCGAGGAAGACGAGGTCGAGGCAGCCATCGAGGAACTCGAGGCAGCAGGTCTGGTACGTGGCTACCAGGCGGTCGTCGACTGGGATCGGCTCGAGGACGAGCGCGTCCGCGCCGAGGTCGAGTTGAACGTCCGTCTCGACCGCGAGACGGGCTACGACGACATCGCAGAGCGCCTCGCACGGTTCCCGCAAGTCACGGCGTTGCGACTGGTCAGCGGTGACTACGACTTCGACATGGAAGTCGAGGGCGACTCTATCCGCGAGGTTTCCCAGTTCATCAGCGAAAAGGTCGCGCCTGTCCCCGAGATCACCCAGACGGTCACCCACTACGTGATGACTTCCTACAAGGAAAACGGGATCGAACTCGGTGACGGCGAGGACGACGACCGCCTCTCCTATTCACCCTGACAATGACGTTCGAACTGTCAGACCGGGTGCAGGCGGTCCCGCCGTCGGGCATCCGCCGGTTCTTCGAAATCGCCGAGGAACGCGACGAGGTCATTTCGCTTGGTGTCGGCGAACCCGACTTCGCGACGCCGTGGGCAGCCCGCGACGCCGCGATCACGTCCTTAGAGCAGGGTAAGACCTCGTATACGGCAAACCGGGGCAAGCGCGAACTCCGCGAGGCGATCGCCGACTACGTCGCCGACCGGTTTGACCTGGGCTACGATCCCGACGAGGAGATCATCGTCACCGCCGGCGCCAGCGAGGCTGTCGATCTGGCTTTCCGGGCGTTCGTCAACCCCGGCGACACGGTCGCGATCGCCCAGCCGGCGTACATCTCCTACGAGCCCGGCGTGATCTTCGCCGGCGGCGAGGTGTTGCCGGTCCCAACCAGAGAGGAAGACGACTTTCGGCTCACCGTCGAGGGGCTCGAGGAGGCCGGCGCGGCCGACGCCGACGTGCTCGTCCTCTGTTATCCCAACAACCCGACGGGGGCGATCATGCCCGAGGAGGACTTAGAGCCGATCGCCGAGTTCGCCCGCGAACACGACCTGACGGTCTTCTCGGACGAGATCTACGCCGAACTCACCTACGACGGCGAGCACACCTCTATCGCGAGCCTCGAGGGGATGCGCGAACGCACCATCGTCTTCAACGGCTTCTCGAAGGCCCACGCGATGACCGGCCTCCGACTGGGCTACGCACTCGGACCGGCAGACGCGATCGGTGCGATGAACAAGATCCACCAGTACACGATGCTCTCGGCCCCGACGACGGCCCAGTACGCCGCACTCGAGGCGCTCGACTCCTGTGACAACGACGTCGAAGAGATGGTCGAGGAATACGACCGCCGGCGGCGGTTCGTCCTCTCGCGGTTTCGTGAGATCGGGATGGACGTCTTCGAGGCCAAGGGTGCGTTCTACTGCTTCCCCGAGGTGCCCGAAGGGTTCACCGCCGAGGAGTTCGCCGAGGAAGTCCTTCGCGAACAGGGCGTCGCGGTCGTCCCCGGCGATGTCTTCGGCGATGTCGGCGAGGGTCACCTGCGGGTCTCCTATGCGACCGGCCTCGAAGACCTCCGGAGAGCACTGAATCGGATCGAGGCGTTCGTCGCGGACCACGCCTGATACGGTCTGCTGTCACGATGTCCCGGTGGGCCCGCAGTACGGGTCGCGGTCCCACTGGCACCCACTGACAGGAGCCCGTATGAATCGGACGCGAAGCATTCGTCGCGCCCGTTCTCAGAAAGCACAGCGCTGACTCGCTATTATATTCGAACAGACCTGTTGGACACAGTACAGAGCGCCCTGCAGCCACGACACTAAAATAGGGGGTTCACAAACAATGGGCTGACTGTCCGTCGATGGTATCAACGACTGTGGGAGAAGGGCGTCTCGAGCGCGGGACGGGGCCGAATCGAACGGGTGCCGGAGGTGTCGCGCCGTGACGACGCGCTCCGTCCCGATCGTCGATCGCGTCACCGACGCATTCTTCGCGCTCGATACCGGCTTTCGGTTCACGTATCTCAACGAGCGGGCCGAGACGCTGCTGAAACGCTCCCGCGAGGAGTTGATCGGTCGGGTCATGTGGGACGAGTTCCCCCAGACCGTCGAGACGCAGTTCCCCGACGGGTTCCACCGCGCGATGGACGAACAGGTGCCGGTTTCCTTCGAGATCTATCACACCCACCTCGAGACGTGGTTCGAAGCCCGTGCCTACCCCTCCGAGACCGGCCTCTCGGTCTATATGCGCGACGTCAGCGAGCGCAAGGCTCAAGAGACGACGCTGGCCCAACACGCCGCGGTCGTTGAGGCGATCCGCGATGCCGTCGTCACGCTCGATCGCAACCGCGAAATCGTCACCGTCAACGGCGCGACTGAATCGGTCATCGGCGCGGACCGCTCACAGCTCGTCGGCGAGCACGTCGAGACGCTGACCGAGCTGGCTGGAATCGACGACGACCACGCCGTCGAGATCGGGCGGGCGATCACCGACGTCGACATCGGCACCGCCGACCGCCGCCAGCTCGAGTTGCCCTACACCGGACCCGACGGTGACGACCGGATGGGCGAGGTTCGGTTCGTTCCCATCGAAGACAACACGGCGACCGTCGCCGCCGTCATCCGCGATATCACCGAGCAACACGAGTACGACCGCGTCGTCACGTCGCTTCACGAGGTCACCCGGTGGCTTCTCGGCTCCGACGACCCCGAGGAGATCTGTGCGATCGCCGTTCACTCGGGCAGCGACCTGCTCGATCTGCCCATCAGCGGCATCTGGCTGCTCGAGGGGGAACACGGCTATCTCGAGCCGGTCGCCGGCACTGCCGGTGCCCACGACGAGTTCGGCGGTCTCCCCCGGTTCAATCCCGGCGAGAGTGTCGTCTGGGATGTCTTCGAGGCCGGCGACATCGAACTGTTCGACGACCTCGATGCGACGGACGAACTCTACGATCCCGACACGCCGCTTCGCTCGGAGATCATCGCGCCCATCGGCACCCACGGCGTGCTCATGACCGGCTCGTTCGATCCCCACCGGTTCGACGAGACCGACGTCGATCTCATCTCAACGCTCGTCGAGAACACGCGCGCCGCCCTCGACCGGGCCGACCGGGAACGGGTTCTCAGAGACCGGACCGCCGAACTCGAGCGCCAGACCGAACGCCTCGAAGCCGTCGCGGACATCCTCTCGAGCGACCTCCAGCACCAACTCGACGCGGTCGCCGACGCGATCGAGGACGACGATGCCGACGAGTGGGAGTTTCCCCTCGCGGAGAACACCGTCGAAACCACGCTCGATCGGGCCGAACGCCTCGTCGACGACGTCCGCGAGTTCGCCCGAAACGCGACCGCCGTCGGCCCCCGAAGCCGGATCGACCTCGCGTCGGCGATCGCCGACGCCGTCAGCGACTCTCGCGTCGACGAGGACGCGCTCGTCGTCGACGCGACAGCCACGCTCCGGGCCGACTCTGACCGATTCGTCCACCTCCTCGAGACAGCCTTCGACAGCGCCGCCGCGCGGGCCGACGACGACGTGACGATTCAGATCGGGTTGGTCGGCTTCGACGACGACGGCACGCGCGGCTTTTTTATGCTCGATGACGCCGCTGAAATCCCGCCAACCGCACACGACCGTGTTCTCGATCCGACCGCCGACGACGAGACCGCGATCGACGGGCTCGGCCTCGCACTCGTCCGTGCCATCGCCGAAGCCCACGACTGGACGTCTACCGTCACGAACGGCCACAACGGCGGCACGCGGATCGAAATCCGAGATATCACGACCCTCGAGCGCCGTCTCTCGTAGCCTCTACTTGTCGACGAGAGAATCGCGGGCGATGTCCTGACAGACCTGTCGGTATCCGTCCCGTTCCAGCAGTTCCGTCACCGTCTCGTCGACCCGGGCACGGCGGACGGCCAATCGATCCGTGAGTTCGGCGTACCCCTGGCTGGACTGCCGCTCGGCCTCCGTCTTTCGCTCGTCGAGCAGCGCTTTCTTCGACGCGAGCATGAACAACTCCTGGAGCTGCTCGTCGTAAGTCGCACGAAGGCGGAGTTGCTCGATAACGTCGGTGAGTTCGCCCTGGGAGACCGGTTTGACGAGGTAGTCGTCGAACCCCAGCTCGACGATGTCGAAATCTGGCTCGATCGCCGTCACCATCGCGACCTGACAGCCGAGCGATCGCTCTCGGACGGTCTCGAGGACAGTATCGCCCGACAGATCTGGCATCCGCCGATCGAGCAAGACGATATCGATCGTGTCGTCGATCGCATCGAGCGCAGCAGTGCCACGGGTCGCAGTCTCGACATCGTACTCATCCTCGAGCCACGCGGTATAGAGGGCCGCGAGGTCGGGTTCGTCTTCGACGATCAGAATGGACGGTGTCTCAGTAGTCATCGAACGTGCTCCGGAACTGTCCGTTCGATGAACGAATCGTCCCGCCAGTATATCAATATTCCGGGCAATCGACGGAACGCCCGGGCCTGCCGATCTCGACCGTTACTCGAGTTCGCGTCCGATCGTCGCGCGTTGCTCGCTGATCTCGGTTGCGTCGGTTTCGATCGTTCGGTCGCCAACGTCGATCGTGAGTCGCCCGTCGTCGGTCGCAGCGCCGAGTTTGACGACCGGCGCGACGCCGTCGAACGCCTCGCGGACTGTCTCGACCGAGTCGGTCTGGATCAGTGCGCGACCGGGCTGCTCGTAGAAGAGTTCGCTCGCGGGGTCCTCCCCCGGAAGCGAGACCTCGAGGCCGGCGTCGTCGGTGACCATCTCGGCGAGGGAAACGGCGAGACCGCCGTGGCTGACGTCGTGGACGGCCAGCGTCGTGTCGTCGTCTGCGACTGCGGCCAGCGTTTCGACGAAGCTGGTGGGTTCGTCGGGCAGTTCGGGGAACCCGTCGCTGCCGTCGAACTGTGCGAGATACTCGGAGCCGCCGAGGCCGAGGTCGCCTGCCTCGAGTCCGAGGTCGCCGACGAGCACCAGGTCGCCGTCGGCGTCGACCGACAGCGGCGGCGCGTCGTAGCCGTCTTTGGCACCGACCATCGCCAGCGTCGGCGTCGGCGGAATCGGCCCCGCGACGGAGTCGTTGTACAGCGAGACGTTGCCGCCGACGATCGGCGTCGACAGCGTCTCACACATCTCTGCGAGGCCATCGACGATACCAGTAAAGCCACCGTAGACGTCAGGCTTCTCCGGATTACCGCCGTTGAGGCAGTTCACTGCGGCCAGTGGCGTCGCGCCTTTGGCCGCGATGTTCGTCGCGTTCTCGAGTGCGACCGCGCGGGCACCCTCGTAGGGCGCGACGTCGGTCCAGTTGGGTGCCGCACCCGAGGAGATCGCCAGGCCCTGTTCGGCTTCGCGGACGGCGATGATAGCCGCGTCGTCGCCCGGCCCCACGCTCGTGCGGACGCCGACTTCGTGGTCGTACTGGCGGTAGACCCACCGCTTCGAGGCCGTGTTCGGACTCGAGACGACGGCATCGAACGCGTCCTCGAGGTCGACATCCGGCAGCTCAGTCTCTGGCTCCTCGAGGTCCTCGGTCGGGAGGTCGTTCATCGGCGCGCCCTCGCCGAGGAAGTAGGCGTCGACGTCGACGACCGTCTCGCCCTCAAACGTACAGACGTAGTTGCCGTCGGTGACCTCGCCGATGACCGAACAGCCGAGATCGAACCGCTCGACGATCTCGCGTACGCGGTCGACGTTGTCCGGCTCGACCTCGTAGCACATTCGCTCCTGCGATTCGGCGAGCAGGATCTCCATGGCGTTCATGTTCGGCTCGCGCTGGTGGACACGCTCGAGTTCGATCCGTGCGCCGAGGTCGGCTTTGGCGACCATTTCGCTCGAGGCACCGCCGAGGCCGGCGGCACCGAGGTCGCGGGCCGATTCGATCAGGTTCTCGTCGACGAGCGCCTCGTTAGCCTCGATGAGCAGCTTCTCGGCGTAGGGGTCTCCAACCTGCACTGCAGGGCGGTCTTCAGTTTCGGCGTCTTCGGCGAGGTCCTCGCTGGCGAAGCTCGCGCCGCCGAGTCCGTCGCGACCGGTGGCGTTACCGACGAGGACGAGCTTGTTACCCGGCTCCTGTGCCTCGGCGGTGACGAGTCGCTCTTCGTTCGTCAGCCCAACACAGGCGACGTTGACTAACGGATTGCCCTCGTATTTGGAGTGGAAGTCGACGCTGCCGGCGACGGTGGGGACGCCGATACAGTTGCCGTAGTGGCTGATCCCCTCGACGACGCCCTCGAAGAGGTACTTCGAGTGGTCGTCGTCGAACTCGCCGAAGTACAGCGAGTCCGCGAGCGCGATCGGGTACGCGCCCATCGAGAGCGTGTCCCGAACGATGCCGCCGACACCGGTCGCCGCGCCGTCGAACGGGTCGACGTAGGAGGGGTGGTTGTGGCTTTCGATCCCCATCGTGATGTACGTGTCACCGGCCTCGTCGTCGCCGCTGTCGGGGAGTGCGACGACTGCCGCGTCGTCGCCCGGCCCGATGACGACGTTCTCGCCCTCGCTGTCGAAGGCCGACAGCAGCGGTCGCGAGGAGCGGTACGCACAGTGCTCGCTCCAGAGGTTCTCGAACAGCGCCGCCTCCGCCCGTGTCGGCTCCCGGTCCAGTTCGGAAACGACGAGTTCGCGGTCCGAATCGGCAAGACTCATTCATCTAGGTGATGAAAGTGGGCCGGTAAAGGGGTTTCTATATGCACGTTTGTGGATATCGGTTTCGGTCGCTCGAGCGGCTGGTTCGCAGTCGAGCGATCGACGATAGGAAAACGAAGCAGGAGCTTGCTGCTATCCGATACCGACGCGCCGCGATGTCCTTATTCGAAGTCGAGATCGAACTCGAGGGACACCTGGTTCGTCACGTTGTCGTACAGCGGCGACGTCTCGAGGACTTCCTCGTGTAACGCCTCGAGTTCCTCGTCCGACGCGTCGGCGTCGATGTGGGTCGTCGCACGAATCTCCTCGTATCCTGCCCGAACCTCGTCGCTCAGCCCGAGGAAGCCCCGGAGGTCGATGTCGCCCTCGAACTCGAAGCGCATGTCGTCGATTTCGATTCCCTTCGCCGCGGCGTGGCCCGCGTAGGTCACGCTGAGACACGAGCCGATGGCAGCCAGGAGGTGTTCGACCGCGTTCGGGCCGGTCCGTTCGCCGAGCAACGCCGCTGGTTCGTCGCCGGTTACGGTGAACTCCGGCGATTCGATCGTCGTCTCGTTCTGTTCGAAGTCGCTAATGCGTGTCTCGCTGGCGAAGCCACCCGTCCACTCCGTCTCGGCACGGAACGTGAACGACGCTTGCTCCGACTCTGCAGAGACGCCTTCGATGAGCGACTCGAGTTCGTCGACATCGAGTCCGTTTGTTCTGGTCATGAGTGATTTGTGCAATATTCCGTCCCCTGCAGACTCTGATAACCCTTTCGAAGTAGTCACAACATATGGTATCAGATTAGGAAGAACTAGCAATATTCGTATCTAATTAACACCAAATATTTTGCGTTCCTGGATAGAGTCGCAGTCGGCACTAGTTATCGAACTCCATTGAACGAACAGTACTGCCCGTATAACGTCTGTTTTCGAGACCAATATGCTCAACAGCACATCTCAGAACTAGCTGCACGTCGGGTATAGTTACCTCATCTCATTCGGAAATAATGTCTATTTCCGCCGGGTTTACAACCGGGACAGCGCTACCTGGTATTGGATAGTATCTGCATGACTCTGAAGAACGGAATCGATATGGAGAAGTTCGAACAGCTCACTGCCGCTGCCGAGGACGACCCGGAAAACGCCGACTTCCGGTTTTTTGCGGAAACGGAGTGGACCGGCGATACGACGTGTGAAACCACCGTCAGTGAGATCGAAAAAGGGGACACGCTCGTCGACTCGCCCGAGTTCACCATGGAAGGTGCGTTGTTCGGCCACCGTGACGCACCGAACGCACTCGAGCAGTTGCTGTCCTCGCTTGGGACCTGTCTGACGATCACCTACGCCGCCCACGGCGCAAAGCGGGATATCGAGATCTCCGAGATCCGCCTCGAGTTCGAGGGCCGGGCCGACATGCGCGGCCTCCTCGGGCTCGCCGACGACGTCCGCCCTGGCTTCGATCACATCGAGTGTACCGCACACGTCGAGTCACCCGCATCGACAGCCGAACTCGAGGAAGTACAGGAGGCCGCGCACGCGAGTTCACCCATCCTCGATAACCTCGAGAACGAAGTGACGGTCGACATTCACCACGCGACAGCGGAGTAACCCGACGTCGCGTTCGATCCTGCAGACACACTCTGGCCTCGACTGATCGAACGCTCGATTTTCGCTTTCACTCGGCTTCGAGACCACTCGGTTTCCGTCCCACCGTGTGACCGTGATCGCGACGCGAGTTGCACGGCTAATCGAGGCGCTTTTGATCAGGCCGTCTAAACGTACGTTCGTGCTGTCGGTCGAACTCCACACGCACTCGGCGCTGTCGTACGACGGCCGGGATCCGGTCGAGCTCATCTTGGAGCAGGCCGAGGCGATCGGTCTCGACGCGATCGCGGTGACCGATCACGACGAGATCGACGCAAGCCTCGAGGCCGCAGAGCGCGCGCCAGACTACGGTCTCGTGGGCATTCCGGGGATGGAAATCTCGAGTCAAGCGGGCCACATACTGGGACTTGGCCTCGAGGAGGCGGTACCGCCCGGCTTGTCCTTCGAGTCGACGCTCGAGGCAATCCACGATCAGGACGGGCTGGCGGTTATTCCACATCCCTTTCAGGAGGCCCGCCACGGCGTGATGGCCCGCATCTCCCGCGAGCAACTCGCGGCGGGCGACGCCATCGAGGTCTATAATTCGCGGCTGTTTACCGGTCGGGCGAACCGACAGGCAGAACGCTACGCGCGCTCTCGAGGACTGCCGATGACCGCCGGCAGCGACGCCCACATCAGCGAGATGGTCGGGCAAGCGGTCACGCGCGTCGACGCCGAGGAACGCTCCGCCGAGGCGATCCTCGCAGCGATCGCGGACGGACGAACCACAGTCGAGGGAAAGCGCACGCCCTGGCGGATCAGCGTCCAGCAGTTCGCCGGCGGCGTCACGAGACGACTGGGCCGCGTGTTGAATCTCCTCCGATGACCGAGCCAACGCTTCACGGTGCCGACCCGGCAACCGTTCGCGACGCACTCGCCGACGCTGACCCGCTCCCGGGAACGACTGGTTTCGCGGGCGAACTCGACGATCGTCTCGTTCGCGACGTCCTCGGACGAGTGCCCCTGTACGTCGACACCGACCCTGACGCCTCGAGTGCGACCCCAGCGTGGGCGTTCGAGCCGAGTGCACTCGAGGATCCGACGCTTTTCCCAGCCGGCGTGGCCGCTCCCATCGACGAGCCGCTGCCGCTGCCGGAGCCGGAATCACACTGGGCGCTGCCTGAGCCGGCCCCCGAGACGGACCACGAGGCCGCTACCGACGCCCTCGAGCGTGCTATCCGTCAAGCGACCGCAGCCGTCAAACGTGAGGATCAGGACATCGCTGTCGCCTTCTCCGGCGGGGTCGACTCGGCGCTGGTGGCCGAACTGCTCGACGCGCCGCTGTATGTCGTCGGCTTCCCCGACAGCCACGATGTCGAAGCCGCGCGGACGGCTGCCGACGCGATGGGCCGCGAGCTTACGGTCGTCGACCTCGAGCCAGCCGACCTCGAGCGGGCCGTCCCCGAGGTCGCACGGGCGATCGGGCGAACGAACGCGATGGACGTTCAAATCGCCCTGCCGCTGTATCTGGTCGGCGAACGCGTCGCCGCCGACGGATTCGACGCGCTCGCGGTCGGGCAGGGAGCCGACGAACTGTTCGGCGGCTACGAGAAGGTCGTCCGACTCGACCACCGGGTCGCAGCAGAGACGACCCGCGGGGCCGTCCGCGAGGGAATCCGGAGCCTCCCCGAGCAACTGCCGCGGGACGTGCTGACGATCGAAGCGACGGGACTCGAGCCGGTCGCGCCGCTGCTGCACGACGCCGTCGTCGCGGCGGCGCTTCGCCTGCCGGACGAGTTGCTGGCCGACGAGGACGAACGAAAACGTGGCTTCCGACGCGTGGCGGCCCGCTATCTGCCCGCCGAGGTCGCCAACAGGGACAAGAAGGCCGTCCAGTACGGCAGCCTCGTCGCCCGCGAACTGGATCGACTCGCCCGGCAGGCCGGCTACAAACGCCGGATGGACGACCACGTCACCAAGTATGTCGCGTCGTTGCTCGAGGATGCGGAGACGACGGCTGAGTAGATACGTGCCTCGTCTCAGGACGGCATCGGACAGAGACTCGCCGTAAAGACCACCGTCTCGTCGGTGTCGTTTCTCGCGCCATGGACGACGCCGCGCTGGTGGTGGACCACCCCGGGCGCATCGATCTCCTCGCGCTCATCGCCCTGGATGACTGTCACTGTCCCCTCGAGCACGTGGAAGACGTTCGTACTATCGCCGTGTTCGTGGGCCTCGAGTTCTGCGTCCGGCCCGAGGGCGAACGCTTTCACGAGGACATCGTCGCTGACGACCAGTTCCGTGGTTTCGATCTCGCCATCGGCTGGCTCGAGGGCGGCGATCGCGTCGGCGTATTCGTCGCGCATATCGAGTCGGTTCGACGGACGGGATTATAACAGCAGGGGGAGAGAAACGAGGGAGTCGGCCGCCGGTATGGGGGAGGCGCTTAGTCTTCCGTCTCGGTCGGCAGCTTGTTCGCGGGCTCTTGCGTAATGTTTTCCGAGACCGTCCGGCGGTTGGTCTCGCCTACCCGATCGGCGACCTCGCCGACGACGTCCTCGAGGTGGCTCTGGACCTCGCTGTCGTCGTTTTTGACCAGGGCCCCTTTGCTGCCGTCGGCCCCGAAGTCGGGATGGATCGGAATCCGGCCCAGCAGTGGGATGTCGTACTTGTCGACGATGGTGTCAGCGCCGCCGGTGCCGAACAGACCGTGCTGGTCACCACAGGACGGACAAATGAAGGAGCTCATGTTCTCGACGACGCCCAGGACCGGGGTGTCGTGTTTGTTGAACATCTGGATCCCCTTGCGGGTGTCGTCGAGTGCCATTTCCTGTGGCGTCGTGACGACGACGGCACCGGTGACGGGCATCGACTGCAGCAGGTTCAGCGTCGCGTCGCCCGTTCCCGGCGGCAGGTCGACGATCAGGTAGTCGAGTCGGCCCCACTCGACGCCCTCTAAGAACTTCATCATGAACTTGTTGACCATCGGCCCACGGAGGATCGCGGGGTCGTCCTCGTTTTCCATCATCATTCCCATGCTGATGATGCGGACGCCGTCCGAACGCGGCGGGACGATTTCCTCGTTGGGCGTGACGCCGGGATCGCTCTCGGCCGGGAGGATCTGGGGAACGTTCGGCCCGTGAATGTCGGCGTCGAGCAGTCCGACCATCGCGCCGCGTTTCTCGAGCCCGGCCGCAAGGTTGGCCGCAACCGTCGTCTTGCCGACCCCACCTTTTCCGGAGGAGACGGCGATGACGTTGCGAACGCGTGGCAGGACTTCGTCGTCGAAGCCGTGTTCCTCGTCGACGTGTGCTCGCAGGTCGGCCTCGAGACCGGCGTCTTCGATGACGTCGCGGATCTGGTTGCCGATCTCCATCTCGGAGGGTGCATACGGCGCGTTAAACGCAAGCGAGATGCGAGCCGTCTCGTCGTCGATCGTGACGTCGTTGACCAGTCCGAGCGAGACGATGTCCTCGCCGATGTCCGGATCCTCGACCTCCTCGAGTTTGATTTCGAGCTCGTGTGCTGTGATGGTCATAGTGTCGGTGTGCTAGCCGTATGGAGGATCCGGAACGGGATACGTGTGATGGTTCGAGCGTCGAGAGCGACACACGGAGTCGGGACTGGCGAGTTCGACTGTGGCGCTGCGAAAAATGAAATCGATCGGTTGATTGTGAGACGGCTGTCGGTTATGGCGGGCCGACGCTGCTGATCGGCTCCGGTGGGCCGCCGTAGAAGACGACGCCGATCAGGACGGTCAGGATGAACATCCCGACCCACATCGAGGTCGTCAGGCCGACGAGATAGCCGACGCCGAGCAGTCCACTCGACGTGTCACGGGGCTTCCCGAGGAACCATGCTGCGAGCATGATGTAGACCGGGACCAGGATGATCGCGAAGATGACCCAGGTCCCCTCGTTGGGGAAGCCGGTGAAGCCGCCGGTGCCGTCGTAGCCGTGATACAGGAGTTCCGACGCGAATGTTGTCAGTGCTGGACTCATGCTTCCACCTCCGGTTCGGTCGCCTCGTCACCGTGTGCGTGGTCGCCACGCATGTGTTCGACCGCGTGGAGCTCGACCACTGGGACGAGCTTCGAGACGTTGAGGAATAAAAGTGCCACCAGTCCAGCAGTCCCAGCGAGCGACAGCCACTCGATCAGGCTCGGGAAGTAGGTCCCGGGCGTGTTGGCGTAGATGTCGAACACCGGGTGCTTGAATCCTTCGACGACGAACAGGACCTTCTCGGTCAGCGTCCCCGTAAGGATGACCCCGCTGGCGAGGAGCGCTCGCTTCTTGCTGAACAGCGACGGACGGATCGCCTGCAGGAAGATGTACACGAGCGTACTGAAGATCAGGAACATCGCAAGCTGATAGAGCGGGTGAGCGAGCTTCGCTTCGGCAGAGATTGCCTTCGCATTTGGTCCGAGGAAGACGCCGTTGAGAACGAACTGGAGCTGGAACCAGAGGAACAGCAGGGTGAAGAATCCGAGCCACAGGAGCAGCCCGCGGAAGATGTCGTCAGTGATGATGTGGTCCCAGTCGTAGGCGCGGCGGAACGCATACGAGATGATGGTCACACCGCCGATCGCCGACATCAGTGCGATGCTCAGGAACATCGGGCCCTGAATGCCGCCGGTCCAGGCGGGCATCGCCGGGAGCAGTGCGAACAGCCACGGGATGACGCCACCGTGGAGCAAGAGCGGGGCCATGATGATAACTGCCGCCGCGAGCCACCAGACCATCCGCTCGATGATCTCGTCTTCTTCCTCGGTGTAGCCAAGCGTCATCAGCTTGTAGACCGGCTCGAAGCGATCGGGAAGCTGATCACGCAGTCGGCTGATGTCGTATCGGAGCGTGAGCGCGAGATAGGTCGCCGACAGCACGAAGTAGGCCGTAATGACCGTCACGTCCCACACCAGCGGCGAGTTGTTGACCGTGATATGGTAGTGACCGATGACGCTCGTGACCATCCGGTCCGGTCGACCCATGTGGACCAGAATGTAGAAGCCGGCGGCCGAGAGGCCACCGATGGTCGTCATCTCCGCGAGTCGGGCGATCGGCATGTATCGATCCATCCCGAGCAGTCGGACAGCAGCCGAGAGGATGATACCGCCGTGTGCGACACCGACCCACCAGATGAATGCGCCGATGTACAGACCCCAGGTCGAGCCACCACCGGAGCCCCAGTCACCGAGCCCGGTGACGACTAGCCCCTTCTGGAGCTGGTAGGCCCAGCCCACGAGGAAGGCCACGAGGGCCAGGGCTGCGATGCCGTACAGGATGAAGTACTTCTTCGTGAGCGTGTTGATGGGACGAAGGATGTCCGCTTCGGTTGGCTCCTTCGTGCTCATAGCGACACCCCATCAATGTGGCCGACAGTACCTTTATCGAGTTCTTCCTGCCGCTTGTCGAGGAGACCGACGTCTTCGTACTTCGTCGGGCCCTCGACCTGACGGGCGTTCGTTCCGGGCTCCGCACCGAGGTACGTGACGTTCGGGTTCGTCCCGATGTCGTCGAGCAGGTTGAACGCGCTCGACTCGCCCACGTACTGCTGGAGTTGGAACCGTGCTTCCTGCTCGCTGCCGTCGCCGAGGTCCAGCGTATCGAGGGCCTCCTCGGTCTCGAGGTTGACGTACGATTCGATGGCGTCGAGGGACTCGAGAAGGGCCGCCTCGCTCTCGATCAGAGTGGTGTTGGCGTTGCCCTCGGGCTCGAGCCCTTCGCTGATGATGTCGATCGCTTTCATCATCGACAGCACCTCCTCGTCGAAGGTATCGCTCTCGCCGGCGGTGTCGAGCGCTTCGATCGCAGACTGGAGATCGTCACCATCGCTGAGCGTGCTGTCGACCGTCTCCGGATCGGGAACGTACCGACCACTACTGACGTGGTCGCCGCTCAGGTGGGCGATCGCCCGGCTCTTGACCGGGTGCTCGCGGTGCTGGTACGAGTCGCTCTTCTCGTCGTTGACGTCACCGAACTGGATCGCATTCGGCGGACAGGCCGATTCACAGGCGGTCGTCCCGACCTTCTCCTCGCCCTGTTTGCCGTCCTGCATGGTCGGACAGAACGTACACTTGCTCATGACGCCACGTGGGGCACGACTGTCGACCCACCGCGTGCCGTGTTCGTACTCGGCGTGCGTGATCTGGTCGGGGTCTTCGGGGCTCTCGAGGCCGTCGATGTCATCGTAGGCCACGCTGGGCTCGTCCCACTGGAAGTAGTTGACGCCGTACGGGCAGGCGACCTGACAGTATCGGCAACCGATACAGACGTCGTAGTCGGTCAACACGATACCGTCCTTGTCACGGGTGTGACGGGCGGTCGTCGGGCACACCTTCTCACAGGGGGCGTCCGTGCAGTGCTGGCACGGTCGCACGAGCATGTTGAAGTCGCTCCCCATGTTGAAGTCGGTGTAGGTACCGGATTCTCTCACACCCTGGCCACCCTCGGGAGAAGTATGGTTGCGGTCCTCCCAAGCCATGACGTACATCCAGTTGACGCCCGCGTCGAGGTCGTTCTCCTGCTTGCAGGCCTGCATGCAGGTCAGACAGCCGTCACAGCGTTCCAGGTCGATCGTCATGCCCCACTGGGTATCGGGTTTCTCGTGGGTCTCTGTACTACTACCGTGGCCGCCTTCGGCAACGCTGGCCTCGGGACCGTCGTCGACGGTGCCCCACGCACCGACGCCGACGGCTGCCGCGCCGACACCCATCTTCTTCATCGTTTCGCGACGGGTCTGCTCGCCGTCACCGTCGAACTTATCGAGCATTCGGGAGACCGTTCCCTTGGTCTCTTCCTGGGCCGCTTCGTAGGCCTCCTTCGTCGGACGCTCGTCCTCGCCGAACTCCTCCATCACGTCGTCGTGATATTTCTCGTGGAATTCGGCCTCAGAAAGTTCGCCGTTGGTGACTCGCATCGCGTCGCGAGCCATGTCCATACCGAGTTGGCTATCGTACTCGGTATCGTCGAGCATCGACTCGAGTTCGCCTTCCCACTCATTTCCGAGTGGATGGAATGATTCGTCGTCCGTACTCATCAGATCAGAACACCTCTGTATATGACACTGGTGTCATGCCGAGAGTACTCGACGGCATGCACTTGAAATCGTTCATTTGTGGTTCCTCATCCCTCGCTCATAACCCGACTTGGATGAAATATAGAGCCGATTTCCAGCGCGTGAGAATCTACCCGACTATGTTCGTCTATATAAGTCACTCCTCCCAACAGTGGACCAACGCGTCCGCTCGAGCGCATCTATTTATTACGTACCCGCGGGCTGATCCTCGAGATCGGCGTGCTCGGCAACACCTGGTAGCTCCGCGACGAACCGCTTGATCATCGCCTCTTCAGCCCGGTGAAGCGTCTCACTGCACGTCGATTTGGCGATGTCGAGGCGGGCCGCGAGTTCAGTCAGTGAACAGCGCCGTGGGGTGTCGTAGTAGCCCGCTTCGACGGCGGCGACTACCACTTCGAGTTGGCGCTCCGAGAGGAGCTGGCTCTCGTGAAGTCGCTCACTGACGTTCTCGATCCGATACTGGAACCCGAACCGCTCGAGCTGTTTGGCGAGGTCTGCCAGCCGTTCGCGGGAGCCGGTGACCTCGACAGTCGCCTCGCCGTCGACGATTTCCACTGGGAGTTCGATCGGGACACCCGACTCCTGCGAGGATACCAACAGCAACGGTGCCGTCGTCTCGAAGTGAACCGTCGCTTCGCTGTCCGCTTGCTGTACGATCGTGAGTTCAGTGAGCTGTGAATGGTCGGCCATCGCTTCGATCACCGCCGTGACTGTCTGCCCGGTGATCCGAACGAGCGCAAACCCGGACTCGGGCCCGGGAACAGCCGCGAGCACCCGAAATGTCGACTCGGGATAGGCTGTCGATAGCTGCTGAATCCAGATCTCCTCGGGCATCGTAATCGTGAGTGTCGCGTGGGCCATACGAGCGAATTCCGTCTGTCCCTCGGCCCCGTGGATACGAATATGTTCGTTCCTTCTCGAGGCAGTGGACGATTGGTTGTGAACGGGGGCGACGACCCGTGTAACGGCTGACGGGCAAGCCGGAACCGCGTGACGAGTATAGTAGCCACTGAAACGGTTTACACACTAATCGCAATGCTGCCGTGCGATCAGGCGTGCACTGACTGTCAGTGACTACGATATCCTGCGTCGAGATGCCCGAGCAGGAGATCGCACAGTCGGTCGGGCGCTTCGTGGGCCACCCAGTGACTCGTCGCCGGCAGGAGCTCGAGGCGACTCGTCGCACAGAACCCCGCGCTATCGACCGCCAGCGAGGGGACGAGCGCCGCGTCGTCCTCGCCCCAGACGACGAGCGTCGGTGCATCAACCCGGTCGGTCGGGAGCTGAGGTGGATACCGCAGCGCCGCCCGGTACCAGTTTAGCATCCCGGAGACCGCCCCATCCCGGCTCCAGGCCCGCCGGTAACGGGCCAGTTCGGCGTCGGTGAACGTTCCCGGCGCGGCGGTCCCCCGGAGCGCTCGCTCGAGGAGACGATAGTCGTCGGACCGACAGGCGAGTTCGGGGATCCACGGAGGCTGAAAACAGATGGCATACCAGCTCCGACGCAGTTGCTCGGGGTTTGAAAGCAGTTGTCGCCGGTAGGCGGTCGGATGGGGCGCGTTGACGATGGCGAGCCGATCGACGACCGCGGGGAACCGACACGCCAGGTCCCAGGCGACGACGCCACCCCAGTCGTGGCCGACGACGTGTGCGGTGTCGCGGCCTTCAGTCGCGATCAGGTCGACGATATCCTGCGACAGTACGCTCGTTCGGTATGCCCGAACACCGTCGGGCTTCTCGCTGCGGTTGTAGCCGCGCTGGTCGGGAACGAGGACCCGATAGCCGGCCTCGACGAGCGGGGCGACCACGCCTCGCCAGCCATACCAGTACTCGGGAAAGCCGTGAAGCAAGACGACCAGCGGGTCGGTTTCGTCGCCAGCAGCGACGACGTGCAACTCGGTTCCGTTGACCCTTCGGCGGGACGATATCGCGTCGACGGTCGACAGAACGGCGGTCGCAAGTTCGTCGTCCGAAACGGTCGGTTCCCGATTCGATCTCATTCCTGTTGTCCTGTATCCTGGTTCGACATATAGTAGCCACTGAACGTCATTCACACCCCGCTGGCTGACCCGATTTATCCAGCAGTATGAGACTCACAGACTGTGTGACCAGCTGTCACTCGGTTCAGTTGTTACGATAGCAGTTGAATCCTGTTCTCGAGTCGCCAGGTCGACTGAGACGGGCTGCTGTCACGATGTCCCGGCCCGACCGTAGGACGGTCGCGGGTGCATCGGGACTGACTGACAGGAGTCCGTATGAACGTGGCAGCGTCACGTCCAGACCCGAAGACACTCGCTCGAGCAGAAGTGGAGGTCAACGGACGCCCCGCTGCCGGAGTCGGAGTGGGTCGTGAGCGTGTACGCGATCTCGTCGGAGTCACAGTTATCGCAGCCCATACGCTCCGTTCCGGGACAGCATGCTTGAGTATACACCTATTAATCGATGAGTTTCACGAGAGAAAAGATATTAGAACTCGAGACTGTCTCGGTGAGCGTTTCATTCCCGGCAGTGACCTGTCGCGGTGCGTTCGCAGCGAGAGCTGCCAGCCGGACACGACACCGGTATCGAAACCCTTACTCTCCGGAAGCCGGTGCGAACACGTATGAGCGACGACGCCGTCAGTCCCGAGGAGGTCCGCCACGTCGCGGATCTGGCTCGCGTCGATCTCGCCGACGACGAGGTCGACCGGTTCGCCGGACAGTTCGCGGACATCCTCGAGTACTTCGAGACGTTAGACGAGGTGCCGGAGGTCGACCGCGAGGCCGATCTCGCGAACGTGATGCGACCGGACGAGGAACACGACTCCCTCGACAGCGAGGAGGCGCTCCGGAACGCGCCGGAAACGGAGGACGGCTACTTCAAAGGGCCGAACGTCTCGTAACCATGTCGGAGAATATTTTCATCACCGAGGAGCGGATCGAGGGTGCCGACGACGGCCCGCTGGCTGGCAAAACGGTCGCGGTCAAGGACAACATTTCGACCGAGGGCGTCCGGACGACCTGTGGCTCGAAGATGCTCGAGGAGTACGTCCCGCCCTACGACGCGACGGTCGTCAGCCGGCTCAAAGAGGCTGGCGCGACCATCGTCGGCAAGGCCAACATGGACGAGTTCGGGATGGGGACGACCACCGAGACCTCCTACTTCGGGGAGACGGACAACCCCGCTGCACCCGGCCACGTCCCCGGTGGCTCCTCCGGTGGCTCGGCGGCAGCCGTCGCCGCCGGCGAGGCCGATCTCGCGCTCGGTTCCGACACCGGCGGTTCGGTCCGCTGTCCGGCTGCCTTCTGTGGCGTCGTCGGGATCAAGCCCACCTACGGGCTGGTCTCTCGGTACGGCCTCGTCGCCTACGGCAACAGCTTAGAGCAGATCGGCCCCTTCGGCGATACCGTCGAAGACGCCGCCGCGTTGCTCGACGTGATCGCCGGCAGCGACGAACGCGACGCGACCACGCGCAGCGAGGGCGACGACGCGAACTACGCCGACGCTGCGACCGGCGACGTCGACGGGCTCCAGATCGGCGTTCCCACCGAGTTGCTCGAGGGGGCCGACGAGGGCGTCGTCGAAACGTTCTGGGACGCCATCGATGCCCTCGAGGATAAAGGCGCGTCGTACCACGAAGTCAGCCTCCCGTCGGTCGAACACGCCGTCGAGGCCTACTACGTGATCGCGATGTCGGAAGCGTCGTCGAATCTCGCGCGGTTCGACGGCGTCCGCTACGGTCACTCGGGTGGCTACGACGGCAACTGGAACGAGACGTTCGCGAAAGCCCGCGAAGAAGGGTTCGGTGACGAGGTCAAGCGTCGCATCCTGCTTGGCACGTACGCGCTCTCGGCGGGCTACCACGACAAGTACTACAAGAAGGCCCAGGACGCTCGCGCGTGGGTCAAACAGGACTTCGACGAGGCGCTTACGGAAGCTGACGTGCTCGCGAGCCCGACGATGCCGGTGCCGCCGTTCGAACTCGGCGAGAGTCTCGACGACCCGCTGAAGATGTACCTCGCCGACGCCAACACCACACCGGTCAATCTCGCGGACCTGCCGGCAATTTCGGTCCCAGCGGGCGAAACCGATGGGCTCCCCGTCGGCCTCCAGCTCGTCGGCCCGGCATTCGGCGAGGAACTGTTGATTCGGGCTGCGAGCGCGCTCGCCTGAACGGAACGAGCCGTCGCGGTCGTTCGTCTTCGTCGATCGAGTCGAGTCACGGCGTATTCAAGTCCGCTCCTTATCTGTCAACGATCGGTAGAATAGGTGTGCCCATCGCTCCGGATCCCACGGACATATTCGACCGGGCCGTCGACGAAGGCGAACGGCGACTCGAGCAGTCGCCGCTCGAACTCGCAGCGACCAGCTTCATTGCGGGGTTTACGATCGTTTTCGGTATCGCTGCACTGGGAGTCGTCGACGGGCTGGTTCAACCGCGGTTCGGAGACATCGCACATATCGCGGGTGCGCTCGCCTTCGGCGTCGGCGTCGTGTTCCTGGTCGTCGGTCGAACGGAACTCTTCAATGAGAACTTCGTTGCTCCGGCCGCCAAGGCGGTCGATCAGGACGGCTCGTGGATGCTCCGATCGCTCGGCCGCCTGTGGACTGTTACCCTCGTCTTCAATCTCATCGGTGGATTCCTCTTCGCGTTCGTCTTCGCCGTCGATGGCGTCCTTCCGTCAGGATCGGCGCATGCGTTGGCGCGGACCGCCGAGGGAATCGTTCATCGACCGATAAGAGGGATGTTCGCGAGTGCTATCGTCGGGGGCGCACTCGTGAGCCTCCTGTCGTACCTCCTCGAGGCAGTCAACAGCGTCCGGAGCCGAATCACGCTGGCGTACATCGTCGGCTTCCTGCTCGCGCTCGGTCCCTTCGATCACGTCATCGTCACTGCGGTCCACGTCTTCTTTGGCTTCCTCTTCGATGCCGCGATCGGCTACGGCGCGCTGCTCGAGACGGTCGTCGTCGCTACCGCGGGGAACGTCGTCGGGGGACTCGGGTTAGTGACGTTCACCCACGTTGCGCAGGTTCGAGGTGCGAGAAAAGCGGAGTAGTTTGCCCCGGACGGTCGATCAGAGCGACTCCGCGGGGCCGAAAACGGGGTCGCGATCTCGAGCAGTGATCGCGCCGATTACTCCTCGTACGCGAGGTTCATGATCCACTGCGAGAAGGCGTCGCTGTTGGGATCGACCTCTTCTTCGCCGATAAACGGCGAGAGCATGTCGCCGGCCATCAGCAGTCTGAAATCGAGGTCGCGTGCGGTCGGCGAGATGTAGTAGGTGTTATGACCGTCGTAGACGGTCTCCTCACGATCGACCAGATCCTTTTCAACGAGTGATTCGACGATCCGACTGCCCTTTCGCGAGGAAACATCCAGTTCCTTCCAGAAGTCGCTCTGGTGAATGCCGCCGGTTTCGCGGACGAGTTCGAGGCCAGCGCGCTCGTCCTCGGTGAGCTCGGCTTCGGCTTCGGAAACGCTCACGGTGACCACCTCGCCGTGCGCGTCGCTACAGGCAGGAGTGCGTCCATACTACAGCCAAGGGAGGGCGAGCCGCTTAAATGTGCCCTTCGTCGTCGACTGTCGATTCGACCACAGTCTCGAGCCCCTCGAACCCGTCGCCGATCGCGAGATCGACCTCGTCGTAGCTCGTTCGACAGGGCGGCCCCGGCGCGAAGGCGTGGTATTCCATCTCGGGACCGAGCGCGAGCAGCGACGACGACTGGGTGCCGTATCCGTTCTCGTGGACGCAGGCCCCGTACTCGTGGTCGCCCAACACGTCGCTCGCCCGATCGAGCCAGTCCATCGTCGTCTCGTCCGGCTCGGCCGTCAGCGCCTCGCGAAGCGCGTTCGCGTCGTCGGCCTGCTCGCGTCCGATCTCGGCCCGATGCTCGGGGATGTCGACGTCGTCGTCGACGGCGACGTTGACGACGACGTGGACGCCCGGCTCGAACGCGGTCAGCGAGAGCGTGCCGTCCCACTGGTAACAGAACGCGTCCGTCGCGTCGGCGGCGACGAGGTAGAAGCCGCTGTACTCGTCGGCGTCGGTCGCCGCGTCGACGATCGCTTTCGCGTCCGCGGCGGATCGGGCCTCGAGGACGTCCGCGACGAGCTGGCCACGCGAGCGCTCGCCGGCCAGCTCGGCGTCGGTCCACTTGTTCGTCAGACCGACGAAGACGCCGAACTCGTTGTAGCCGATCCACGTGCCGCCTGCTTCGGCATCCTGTGGCGCGATGACCAGCGGTTCTTCGTTGTAGACGGCAGGCGGAATCGACTCCCGGTCGACCATTTCGTCACGGTTGGCGGCGACCGTGACCGGCGCGTCCTCGAAGACCTGCCAGGCGAGCGTGAGCGTACACACGCCTCCGGCTAGGCACGCCAGTGGCTTAACTTCGAGTCCGGCGGCAATCCGGTTCGGTCGACCGGTCTGGCAGTCTGGTCCGTCGCCGCTCGAGCGAATGGCGAGCACGACCACCCCTTGTGTGTAACTATCACTGTATCGGGTCCTGAGACAAAGAGCACTTGAGTGGCCAGAAGTGGTGTCCGAGACACATCCGATGGTGACTCACAGAACCGTGAGTAGCAACGGCGCGCGATCGAACGGCTGGGATCGAGACGACACGCTTGGTCGGTGCGAACGATGAACGGTGCGAAACTCTTCGGCCTCGAGGACGCCACACGAGCCGAACGCGTCCTCTTCGTCGTGACGATGGCCGTGATGCTCGCACTCGGTGGACTCGGACTGGCGCGGCCGTCGCTGTTGAGTAGCGCACTCACTGGCGCGAAGGGGTGGATCCTCACCTACTTCGGCTGGTGGTTCATCCTGCTTGGATTCGTCTTGCTCGCGGCCGTGTTCGCCTTCACGGCCTCGCAATACGGGCGGCTCCGGATCGGCGGGCCCGACGCCGAACCGGAGTTCGATCTGTTCTCGTGGCTGGCGATGGTGTTTACCGTCGGGTTCGGTGCCTCCGTGCTCATTTGGGGCGTCGCGGAGCCAATCTCGATCGTCCAGCATCCGCCGCCGGAGCCGGCTCCCGTTCAGGGGGCGTCACTCGAGTCGATGGCACTGGCGTTCATGTTCATTCACGAGGTGTTTCCAGGGCTGGCGATGTGGTATCTCCCCGTCGCGATTGCCTTCGGGATCGTCGTCTACACCGACGGCGTCGGTGACTACAAGATCAGCTCGATGCTCGCCGGCGTCGTCGACGAGGATCGGATCCCCGGCCTCTACTGGCTGGTCGATCTGGCGGCGCTGATCGCGACGATCGGCGGCATTTCGACCACACTCGGCTTCAGTGCACAGACGATGTCGGCGATCCTCGGTCGCGTGTTTGGGCTCGACGCGGCGCTTCTGACCTACGTCGTGTTCACACTCATCGGTATCGTCTTCCTCGGTGACGTCTGGCTCGGGTTGCGGAAGGGTATCCGCAACGCAGCCCGCGCGACGGTGGTCCTCATCGGCGTCGCGATGGCCGTGCTCGTGGTCGTCGGGCCGAGCCTCTACATGCTCGAGTTGAGCCTGGACGCGACGGGCGTCTGGCTCAGTGAGATGTTTCGGCTGACGCTGTATACAGCGCCGAACGCAGATGGCAACTGGGCAGCCAACTGGACTGGCTTCTGGTGGGCCTGGTGGGCCGCCTGGAGCATCTTCGTCGGGAGCTTCGTCGCTCGCGTCTCGAAAGGCCGGACCATACGGGAGATGTTCGCCGTGCTCGTCGTGGTCCCGACGGTCTTCACCTGGATCCAACACGGCCTCATCGGTGGCTGGGTGCTCGCGCCGGGCTACCAGGGACCGGTCGCCGAGGCGATGGCGTCGGCGGGTAATCCAGCAGCCATCGCGAAAGCGCTCCAGATCACGCCCTTTGGCACGGTGCTCGCAGTGTTGTTCGTCTTCATCATCGCCGGCTACATCATCACGTCGCTGGACTCGGCGGTCTTTATGATCTCGGCGATTACGCTCGGCGACGAGAACCCGAACCCGCGAAACCGCGCGTGGTGGGGTGGCCTGCTGGCAGTCTTCGGGATGATGTCGCTCCGACTCGAGGAGTTCAGCGCCATCGAGTCGCTCTCGGTGACGATGGCACTTCCGTTCTCGCTGTTCCTGTTGCTCGTCCTCTATGGCAGTTACGTCGTCGCTCGAGAGTACGTCCGTGACGACGAGACGGCGCAACCGGATCCCCAACCGTCTCGCCCGCAGCCGGCGACCCGGAGCGTCACTGACGACGACTAATCGAGCATTCGGGTTCCGGTCGTCCTGCGTGCGAAACGACGACCGGATTACGAAGCTTCGCTCACGTCGACCCCGTCCGCGAGCAGCCGATCCCGAACTGCCTCGCGATCGACAGTACTCGAGGCCGTCCGAGGCAACGCGTCGACGATCCCGATCGTCTTCGGCTGTTTGAATCCCGCGAGGTGGTCGTCGCAGTGGGCGAGGAGCGCTCGAGGCTCGAGCGTGCTATCGTCCGAACTCGAGTCCGTGTCTGGAACGACGAGCGCCGCGACCCGTTCGCCCCACTCCGCGTCCGCCAGCCCGACGACGGCGGCGTCCTCGACGCGAGGATGGTCCCGCAGGGCCGCGACCACCTCGCCGGGGTCGACGTTTTCGCCGCCGGTGACGATGCGGTCGCTGCGGCGATTGAGGATCCAGAGCCGGTCGTCCGCATCGCGATAGCCGACGTCGCCAGTATGGAGGCCGCGCTCGCCGAACGCCGCTTCGGTATGAGAATTATCGAGATAGCCCGGCGTCACCGTCGGCCCCGAGACGACGAGTTCGCCCTGTTCGCCCGGCTCGATCGCCGCGCCGGTCTCGTCGACGACAGTGACATCTGTGAACATGAGCGGCTGGCCAACAGTCCCCTCGTGGGCGGCGGCCTCCTCGGGCAGTGCCGTCGCGATCTGAGAGGCCGTCTCGGTCATGCCGTAGGTCGGACAGACCGGCACGTCACGCTCCCGGCAGCGCTCGAGCAACTCGCTCGAGGCCGGCGCGCCACCGAGCAAGACGAACCGCAACGCGTCTGCTGGCTCCCAGCCGGCGTCGAGTAGGCGCTTGCACATCGTCGGGACGAGCGAGACGCCGGTTATACTATAGTCTTCGAGCACGCGCGCGGTCGCATCCGGATCGAATGCGCGCTGAATCACGACCGGCGTGCCGTACAGCGCCGACCGGACGACGGGTGCCAGTCCACCCATGTGATACATCGGGAGACAACACAGCCACCGGTCATCGGGGCCGACACCGAGCCGGAACGCGGAGGCGGTCGCGCTCGCGACGAGGTTGCCGACCGTCAGTCGGACGGCCTTCGGCTCGCCGGAGGTCCCCGAGGTGAACATGACGAGTTGTGTGTCGTCGCGCTCGAGTTCGACTGGCTCGATCGAGTGGGCGCTCGTGTCGACTTTCTCGAGCGTCCCCGTCCGACCTCGCTGTGGCTCGTCGACCGAGTACACGTCGACCGAGTCGGCTTCAGCTGCGACCTCGAGCGCGGTCGCCTTGGTCTCGCGTTCGCAGACGACGGCGGTGAGGTCGGCCCGTGCGACTTTCGCGGCGAGTTCGTCGGGCGTCTCGCGGACGTTCAACGCGACCACGGTCGTCCCGGTTCGCATCGCGGCGAAAAAGAGCGTCGCGAACGCGGGGCGCGTGTCCATGAGAACGCCGATGCGCTCGCCAGCGAGGGCCGCCGACTGGAGTGCCGCCGCGAGGCGGTCGACCCGGCGGTCGTACTCGCGAAACGTCCAGTTGGTGTCCGTTTCGACGTCGATCAGTGCCGTCCGCTGGGGTGTCGCCGCGATGCGGTGGGCGACCGGGTCGCGCGTTGGCCAGTCTATCGGGGTAGTCATCACTCGGTCCACACGTCGGTGACGCCGAGCCCTTTCGCTTGCGGAACGACTGCCGACCCTTTCTCGAGCAAGACTGGATCGCGCCCCAGATCCTCCGCGAGCAGGTCGCCGGTCGCGAGCCCGCAAGCCGGGACGTCGGGGACCGCCGCTGCCAGGTGGACCGCGCCGGTCCGTGCGACGACCCCGTCGATCGTCGTCGTCACCAGCGACGTGATGTCGAGTTCGGCCAGCCACGCCGCGACCTTCCGCGCGACGTCGATCCCACCGAGCGCCATCGGTTTCAAAACGACGACGTCCGCCGCATCGGCGTCACAGATCGTGTCGACGCCGTGCTCGAGTAGACCTTCATCGAGTGCGATCGAAACGCCCGTGTTCTGAGCCCGCAGGTCGGCGTGACCCTCGAGGGCACCCGCGGGCAGCGGTTGCTCGAGCATCGAGACATCCAGGTCCGCAAAGGCTTCGAGCGCCGACTGGGCCTGTTCGTAGGTCCAGGCCTCGTTGGCGTCGGCCCGGAGTTCCACGTCGGGGCCGACAGCCTCACGCACGCGGCGAACGCGCTCGATGTCGTCCTCGACGGTTCGAAGCCCGACCTTCAGCTTGCAGCAGTCGAAACCGCGATCGGCTGCACGCTGCGCCTGACGTGTGGTTTCGGCCGGCGAGCCGTCGCCGATCGTCGCGTTGACCGGTACTCGACCGACCATCGGACCCTGTCCGAGATAGCGATACAGCGGCGTCGCCTCGCGAGTCGCCTGCAGATCGGCAAGCGCCAACGAGAGCGCATGTCTCGCCGCGACCTGGCGGTCGACGGTCTCGAGGGCCTCGCTCGGGCCACCCGTCCGAAGCGTCTCCTGAGCGCGCTCGAGGGCGCGTTCGCAGTTCGCAAGCGACTCCGTCCAGCCCGTAAGCGGCGTCGCCTCGCCGTAGCCGACGGCAGGATCGTCGCCGGCCTCGTCGACGAGTCGCACGAGAAAGCCCTCACGGGAGCTTATCGTGCCGTCGGCTGTCTCGAGTGGCTCCGCAAGCGCAAGCGAAAACGGTCGGTACGCGAGCGAGAGGTCGGCGTCGGTCATAGCACCACCAGCCCACCGGCGAAACAGACGGCATAGAGCGCAAGCAGTTTCCCCGTCTGCTCGAGTGCGGGATTGAGCGCCTCGCCGTCGGTCCGCGTCACGACGGTCCGGGCGACCATCGCGGCGTAGGGCAGCGTAAGCAGCGACAGCAACACGCCGGGGCCGTAGTCGGTCTCGAGCCAGAACCAGACGGGAACGACGTAGGCCAGTGCGAGCATGGCGACGTACTCGACGCGACTCCACCGGTAGCCGAGTCGCACTGCCAGGGTTCGTTTGCCAGTCTCGGCGTCGGTCTCGAGGTCGCGGATGTTGTTCACGACGATGATCGCCGTCGAGATCGCGGCGATCGACAGGCTCGCGACGATAGCCGCGGTCGTGATCGTTCCCGCGGGGAGCGTCGTCGTCAGCGGCTCGGCGAGGACGGCGGCGGCCTGCACGTAGTAGGTCCCCGTGACGGCGACGAGACCGAAGAAGACGAACACGAAGAGATCGCCCAGGCCGTGATAGCCGAGCGGGTAGGGGCCGCCGGTGTAGGCCCACCCGCAGACGACGCTCACGAGTCCGATGACGAGGATCGGCAGCCCGCCGACGTAGACGAGATAGGTCCCCGAGAGGATCGCCAGCCCGAAGGTCACGACGGTTGCGAGCTTGACCTGCTCGGGCGAGATCAGCCCTGACTGGGTGACCCGGGTAAAGCCCTCGCGGTCCTCGGTGTCGGCACCGTTGATCGCGTCGTAGTAGTCGTTCGCGAAATTCGTCCCGATCTGTATCAGCGCCGCCCCCACGAACGCCAACAGCGCCGGCAGCGGCGCGAACACGCCGTCGGCGACTGCCAGCCCCGTCCCAACGATCACCGGAGCCGCAGCCGCGGGCAAGGTCTGGGGACGAGCTGCCATCAGCCACGCCTTCGTCCGTGAAATGTCGACCTCGGCCGAACTCATTACTCGCATATCCGACTCGAAAGAGTGTCAACGTTGGCATTGCGAGCCGACAGCTCGACCGAGTTTCACTCCGCGGGGACTGCACACTCTATGGACTCCAGCTCGAAAAACGCCGTCTCATAGCCCTGATGGCGGGTCACTTGGGGCGGGGACTCGACCGTGATCGTTACCGAATCACCCGGCTGGACGTCCGTGAGTGAGTGGCCGTAATGGAAGCCGACCTCGCCGTCAAGCGTCCCGACGAGGTCGTGGTCGACGACCGTCGAGCCGTCGCGGTCGACGGTGGCCCGCAGCGACATGTTCGGCAGCGGCACCCGATTGTACGGCGTCCGCGGCGAGACGAGCAGATACCGGTCGTCGCCGTCGGCCAGTCGCGATCCCGACTCGAGTAGCGTGACCACGAACGCCGCGTCGCCGATCCGTGGCAGGCCGTTCCGTGATTCGGGGTCGGACTCACCTAACAGAGTGCCAGGATACTCGTCGGCAGATGGAAGCGCGGAATAGGGTATCCCGGAATGCATCCTGCCAGCTCCGTCATCGCCGTGGGTCATCGGCTCGAGTGCGCCGCGTTCGCCCCATCGTTCCCGATCGAGCAACTCGATTCCCTCGACGACCGTCTCGCGGAACGCCTGATCGTACGTGAATTCGAACGTCGCGGTTGCGCCGTCGCCGAAACGTCCCGCGAACGCCCCCGTTCGCCGCGTCGTGACCGGCGGCAGGTCGATCTCGACGATGTAGGTGCCGTCTCCCGGGAGCGTAATGTTGTCTCCGAAGTGAAGCCCCATCTCCTGGGAAAGCATCGGCCACAGCGACCGGCGTCGCTGCCAGCCGTCGTCGCCCTCGACCGTCGCTCGCGGGCTAACGTCGATGGGAAGCACATGTCCCGTCACGACGTCCCATACGACGAGCATCAGGTGGATGCCGCGACCGGCTTCCGGTTCGACGAGCTGGCTGTCGGTCCTAGTGACGAGCCAGAACGGATGTGGGTACGTGAGCATCGGTGCCAGCCGATACTCTCCGGCGGCGACTGGCTCGAGCATCCGCATCGATTTTCGGTGGCCGGGGAGATACACCGCGTCCGGCGGATTCTCGAGCATCGGGATCGGCGCAGTGCCCGTAACGTTCCCACCGCTTCCGGCCCCGCTCTCGCTTTCATTTTCGTTCCGAGCGTCGGTGCCATCCTCCGGAGCCGCACAGCCCGCGAGGGCGATCGCAGCCGGAAGCGGGGCCGTCCGATGGAGGAACGTCCGTCGGTTCATCAGTGGTGGACTCGAGTCGTGTCGCCGTCGACGTCCTGGCTCAGTAGTGCCACGGGAACTCGTCGAACTCGGGATCGCGCCCTTCGACGAAGGCGTCCCGGCCTTCCTTCGCCTCGTCGGTCATGTAGCCCAGCCGCGTCGCCTCGCCGGCAAAGACTTGCTGGCCGATCATCCCGTCGTCGGTCATATTGAAAGCGTACTTGAGCATCCGCATCGCCGTCGGGCTCTTCGAATTGATTCGCTGCCCCCACTCGAGGGCCGTCTCCTCTAACTCCTCGTGGGGGACGACCTCGTTGACCATTCCCATCTCTTCGGCTTCCGCGGCGGAGTAGGTCTTCCCGAGGAAGAACACCTCGCGGGCCTTCTTCTGGCCGATCTGCTTGGCGAGGTAGGCCGAACCGAAGCCGGCGTCGTAACTGGCCACGTCGGGGTCGGTCTGGAGGAACTTCGCGTGTTCTTCGCTCGCGAGAGTCAGATCACAGACGACGTGCAGCGAGTGACCGCCGCCGACGGCCCAGCCAGGGACGACGCAGACGACGACCTTCGGAATGTGACGGATCAACCGCTGGACCTCGAGGATATGCAGTCGGCCCTGCTCCGAGGCCCGTTCTTCGTCGCCTTCGTACTGGTAGCCATCTTCGCCGCGGATCGTCTGGTCGCCCCCCGAACAGAAGGCCCAGCCGCCGTCTTTCGAGGAGGGGCCGTTGCCGGTCAGCAGGATACAGCCCACGTCAGTCTGCCGTTTCGCGTGATCCAGGGCGTCGTACAGCTCGTCGACCGTTCCGGGCCGGAAGGCGTTGCGAACGTCAGGCCGGTCAAACGCGATCCGCACCGTTCCGGAGTCGACCGCGCGGTGGTAGGTAATGTCTCTGAACTCGTCGTTCAGGTCCGTCGGCTCCCACTGTGCCGGATCGAAGAGGTCCGAAACCATTTGCTCGAGTGTCGTCGGCGATACCAGAAATAGGTTCGCGTCGCGATCTCTCGAGTTGCATATAGCACGCTGTGATTTATTTGGTGGAGAGAAACCGCGACACGTGCTAACACGCCCGTGGTGAGGAGAGACAGTCCGCTGCGATCGTAAGGAACGAAGCGCCTCTCGGGCGACCCTCTCAACGGGCCGTCCGGTCGACACCGTCGAGATCAGTCCGACCCGTCGAGCGCATCGTCCGAGAGTGCGCTCGTCACAGCATCAGAGACGCGATCCGCGAGCGCTTCGCGTCGCCGGTGGCTCTCTTCGGACTCGAACTCGACGGCGAGAACCTGCGTGCCCGGCGTCTCGAGCGAGTCGCGATACGCGGCTGCGAAGTCAGCGGGCACAACGCGCTCGAAGGGAAGGTCGTAGAAGTCGGCGAGCGCGTCGAACTCGAGGCCGTGGGGCGTTTTGAACTGCTGAGTAAAGGGTGGGTCGAACTCCTCGATCGGGAGTTTGTGGAAGATACCACCACCGTCGTTGTCCAGCAGCACGATCGTCGCGTCCACGTCACAGCGATCGACCGCGAGCAGCCCGTTCGAATCGTGATAGAAGGCCAGATCGCCGGTGACCAGTACGAGCGGGTCGTCGGTCGCGCTGCCGGCGCCGAGCGCCGTGCTCGCGATGCCGTCGATGCCGCTGGCGCCGCGATTGGCGAGCACCGTCAGGTCGGTCGCCTGCGGCCGACCGAATCGGTCTGCGTCCCGGATCGGCATACTATTTGAAACGAACACCGTCGCCGGATCTGGCGCGTTCGCGATCACCGCGGCGAGGATCGCACCCTCGAACGGGTTGGACTCGAGTGCGTCCGCAGCCAGTGCCTCGTCGCAAAGTTCCCAGTGACAGCGTTCGGCCACGTCGAACCGGGCGCGCCACGCGTCGTCAACGGACGGAATCGTGGCCGACGCGGCGTGCTCGCGCTCGTCGAGCGCCTCGAGCAGCCCGTCGATCACGGCACCGGGTTCGGCAGCGAGCAGGTCAGTCGCGGTGAACGTCGCCTCTCGCCACGCGCCCGCAGGGTCGATCAAGAACTGCCGGGCATCGGCGTCTCGAAGCCAGTGGCGGAGCCGCTTCGACGTTGGGGACGCGCCAACCCGGAGGACGACGTCCGGCGCTGGCAGCGCGTCGATGTAGGCGTCGTAGCCGCCGTAGACCGTCCGCGGTTCGCCGCTGTCCTCATCGGGTCGTTCGACGTGTGGACCGTATCGTAGCCCCGAAAGCGGGTCCGCGAGGACCGGCGCGCCGAGCCGATCGGCAAGGTCGGTGACTGCGCCGGGTTCGAGGGAGGCGAGAGCCGTCGGATCGGCGGGACCGACGGCGATCAGCGGGCGGTCAGCGCCCTCAAGCTCCCCCAGTAGCCGTTGCTGGTCGTCGTCCGCGAGTGTCTGCGTTCCGCCAGTGGTCTCGACAAACGGCCCGTCTCGACCTGTTGCTGCCAGCGTGTCGGTGAACGATTCGGGGACGTCACCGGGCACGTCGATCGGCTCGAGGGGCTTGCGGAACGGACAATTCAGGTGGACGGGGCCGGGCGGGACGCCGGTCGTCTCCGCGAGCGCACGGGCAGCGGTCGTCCGGAGACTGCGCACCTTCCGCTCGTCGGCTTCGGGTTCGGGCAGTTCGGTGTACCACCGAACCGCATCGCCGTAGAGTTTGACCTGATCGACGGTCTGGTTCGCGCCGCTGTCGCGTAACTCGGGCGGACGGTCAGCGGTGAGCACGAGCAGCGGCACGCGAGCCTGATCGGCTTCCATCACGGCGGGATGGAAGTTCGCGGCTGCCGTCCCGGAGGTACAGACCAGCGCCGTCGGCTCCCCGGTCCGGCGGGCGCGACCGAGCGCGAAATAGGCCGCCGAGCGCTCGTCTAAGTGCGAATAAACGTCGATCTCAGGGTGCTCGGCGAACGCGACCGTCAACGGCGTCGACCGGCTGCCGGGAGCGATACAGACGGCCTCGAGGCCGCCTTTTGCGAGTTCGTCGGCAAGGACGCGACCCCAGAGGGTCGCACGGTTGGGTGCAGACATTGGATACTACCGCAGTTCGTCGAGAATCGGTCGGAACTTCAGCTGGACTTCGTCCCACTCCTCGTCGGGGTCGCTGTCGGCGACGATCCCGTTGCCCGCAAACAGCGTCACCGTTGCGTCGGTTGCGACGCCAGAGCGGAGTCCGACCGCGAACTCGCCGTCGCCGGCGGTGTCGAACCAGCCGACCGGCGCGGCGTACCAGCCACGGTCGAACGGCTCCGTGTCGCGGATTGTCTCCCAGGCTGCATCGGGTGGGACGCCGCCGACCGCGGGCGTCGGGTGCAACGCCTCGACGAGCTCGAGGACGTGACGATCACCCTCGAGCGTGGCTTCGATCGGCGTCCGCAGATGTTGAATGGTCGCCAACCGGCGGATCGTCTGCTCGCTCACGGTGAGTTCGCGTGCGAGCGGTGCGAGTTGCTCGCGGATCGCGTCGACGACGAGGCCGTGTTCCTGCTGGAATTTCGCGTCGGCGCGCATCCGTTCGACGTGTGCCTCGTCTTCGGTCGACGTGTCCCCCCGGGGAACCGACCCGGCCAGCGCCTCCGTCTCGACGTGTGCGCCGCGTTTCGAAACCAGTCGCTCGGGTGGCGCGCCGAAGAACGTGCCACCGACATCGTGATCGACCAAGAAGCGATAACAGTTCGGATACCGCCGGTGGAGCCGCTCGAGCGTCGCCGGCACGTCGATCGGCTGCTCGAGGTCGACTGAGAGTGACTGTGCGAGGACGACTTTCATGAGTCGACCGTCGTCGATCCGCTCGAGAGCGGTGTCGACCTGTTCGGTCCAGGCGGCCTGCGAGGTCGTCCGCCGTGTCGCGTCGACGCCGGGGGTCGCGTTGGCTGATCGCGTCGCCGGCTGGTTCATCAGGCGATCGTGCCAGCGCTCGAGACGGTCAGCAACCGTCTCGCTGTGTTCTCCGACGGCGGTCAGCCACGTCTCGCCGTCGCTGCGGGTCACGAACAGTTTCGGGACGACAAAGGAGGCCGCGTCGAAGCCGGTCCAGGGTGGGCCGGCTTCGTGGCCGTCGTGAAAGGAGAAGCCGCCGAACGCCCGCGGTCGCGCGTGTTCGGGGCCATCGTGTGCGAGTCCGTCGAAGGCACGGCTCGCCTGCGTTCGAATCCGATCGAATCGGTCGGTGCCGGCAGCGGTAAAGCGGGCGGCAACGCCGCGACCGACGATCTCGAGGCCGTCGGGTGTGGCCCACTGAATTCTCGACGCGGTCTCATCCTCGAGCACCGCACCGAGCGCGGCGGTCTCGAGTTCGCGACTCCGGCTGACGAGGTCGACGGTGCCGTCAACCGACTCGGTCTCCCCCGTTAGTCGACCCTCGCCCGACGATCGGTCCATCGACACAGTCTCAGGACCGGCCCGCCTTCAGCCTAACTATTCGCTCACCTGGTGTATCCGTCTAGCTGTAGCGTTCTTCCTGCCACGGGTCCGCAGTCAGCGAGTAGCCCCGCCGTTCCCAGTAGCCCCGCTGGGGTTCGGTGAGAAACTCGATGCCATCGACCCATTTCGCGCCCTTGTAGGCGTATTTGTGTGGCGTCACTACCCGAAGCGGGCCGCCGTGGTCTGCGGGCAGTTCCTCGCCGTCGAACGCCCACGTAAACAGGACCTCCTCGCGCATGCAGTCCTCGAGCGGCAGATCCGTGGTGTAGTCGTCCAGTGCGGAAAACAGCACATGGACGACATCGTCGTGGACGCCGGCCCGTTCGGCGAGCGTGGGAAAGGAGACTCCCGTGAACTCACAGTCGAACTTGCTCCAGCCAGTGACGCAGTGAAAGTCCTGGCGCTGGGTGACACTCGGCAGCGATCGGAACTCCTCCCACGAAAACGTCAGTTCCTCGTCGACCGCTCCAGTGACGGTAAACTCCCACGTCTCGGGATCCCAGTCGGGCGTCGCACTCTTCGAGAGGACGGGGAACGCGTCCGTCTCACGCTGTCCCGGCGGCAGTCGCTCGTCGCCGAACTCCTGGTAGAGGTCCGTGACGTCAGTCGTCTCCATACGCGTGAGTTCGTGCCGAGCGACGTAGGTGTGACGCCATCGCCTGCCACTCCTCGAGAAACGTCGAATTTGGCAGCGGACACAGGGGCAGAAACGAACCGAAACAGTTCCAAGACGAGCACAAGCGGCAGTTTCCATTGAAACCCTCGCTACGCCTTAGTACAGTCTCCCCAAGGCTATCGATGCATGGCGAGCAGACAACAACTCACGGAGCAGGACGTCACCGAGAAGCAACCGGAAGCGATCAGCGACGAGGCGATGGGCCCCGCCGTCCTTGCATCGGCTGCGTCAGTCGGGCTCTCGCTGTACTACTACTTCATTCGCGGCGATCGTCAGCTCGGGACGTTCGTCGGCCTCTGGCCGCCGACGATCCTCGCGTTCGCGAGTTACTTCAACCAGCGGAAAATGCGCCGGCAACTCGAGACGCTGACCCAGCCGGGAACCAAAATACGGGAGGCGTTCGACTCCATGATGGGCAACCGATAGGGCAGCGCCTACCGGTTCGACGCCACCGTTCGCAGCATCGGCAGTCGATCGGCGCTCGAGCGGCAACTGTCCTTTCGCACGACTGAATTTTTTCTTTCCACTCCGTGTAGATTCCCCGTCAAACCTAAATACCCCCTCGCCGAAAGCCGAATCAGATGCCGAAAGTAGAGATCACTATCCCGGAGCACCTCGAGATGCAGATCGCGCAGATGGTCGAACGCGGTGAGTTCGTCAACCGCGAGGAAGCGATCGAGGACCTCCTATCGACGGGTATCAAGGCCTACAAGACGAGTGGACCGATGGACGAAGACGAGGGCGCAACTGGCGGAACCGGCCTCGAAGACGACGGCATGATGGGCCACGACGACGAATACGTCTTCTAACGTCTATCTTTTCGGCAGTTCGTTCGGGCGTCCGGCAGCGCGTCTGCCCGTCTGCCGTCGATAGCAGGCGGATTCGGCCTGCCGGACGACGATCAGTGCCTACTCGAGTGTCTTCTGTAGCAACTCATCACCGACGCGGTCACGTGTGATCGGTGTATACGTTGTTAGCCGCCGGTTCACACGCCGACCGTGAGCAACGGAACCCCGAACGCGACCGCGACGCCGACGAGCATGACGACGAAGCCGATCGCCACGTCTCGTGCCGAGTACGCGCTCATCGGGGCAGTCGTTCGCTCGTCCTCGAGGTCGTGACCGACGTCGGCTCCGGATTCGTCGGAAGTTTCGGTGTCGTCTGCCATACGCGCCCGTTTTTGGCTCTGACACTTAATCTCTCCTACACCGGCGCGAGACTGCTCGAGTCCCCGGCAAGATTGGACTGTCGTGGCCCTGGCAGACACCGCCCGATCCAGACGCCTTTACTACTCGCGGTTCAAACTATCCAGTAGTTACCACATGGTCCTGACCAAACGAATTATCCCCTGTATCGACGTGGACCTCGATGACGACGGGAATCCAGCGGTCTACACCGGCGTCAACTTCGAGGATCTGAAATACACCGGCGATCCGGTCGAGATGGCGCGTGCATACAATCAGGCTGGCGCGGACGAGTTCGTCTTCCTCGACATCACCGCTTCCGCGGAGGGCCGCGAGACGATGCTCGACGTCGTCCGTGACGTCGCCGACGAGGTCTTCATCCCGCTGACGGTCGGCGGCGGCATCCGTACCACCGACGACATCAAAGAGACCCTGCGGGCCGGCGCGGACAAGGTCTCGATCACCACCGGCGCGCTCGAGCGCCCCGAACTCATCAACGAAGGCGCACAAGCCTTCGGCAACCAGTGTATCGTCATCAGCGTCGACGCCAAACGGCGCTTCGACGAACAGGGCGAACATTACGTCGAGATCGACGGCGAGTCCTGCTGGTTCGAGTGCACGAAGAAAGGTGGCCGCGAAGGGACCGGGATCGACGTCCTCGAGTGGGCCGCCGAGGCCGAGTCCCGGGGTGCGGGCGAACTCTTCGTCAACTCGATCGACAAAGACGGCACGAAAGACGGCTACGACCTGCCGCTGACGAACGCAGTCACCGACACCGTCGACACGCCGGTGATCGCCTCCTCGGGCTGTGGCAGTCCCGAAGACATGTACGACGTGTTCACCGAGGCCGGTGCCGACGCCGGCCTCGCGGCCTCGATCTTCCACTTCGACGAGTACTCGATCGAGGAGACGAAAGCCTATCTCGACGAGCACGGCGTCCCGGTGCGACGCTGAGTCCGGCAGTCGCTACGCTCCCGTCCAATACGCTTATCTCGTCGCAGTCGTGCTTTTCTAGCAGTGAAATGGCGGTGTACGTGGTGTGGCAAACCACACGCGGAGAACGACCCTCCCTGTGACAACTGTGGGCACAATACCTTCGAGAAGGCGGTCGTCCGGGCCGACGAGAACCCCGATCCCAATCGCCACCGCAACGCGGCTGGCAGCGGTGCGCCTGACAGCGATCCGACGCCAACCGGTACCGTCGACACCGGCCCCGACTACGTCTGGGCCTGCACGAACTGTGGCCGCGAGCACGTCCGGAACTCCCCGCCGTGTTCTCGCTGTGGCAATCCCGATCTCGAGAAGGTCGAACAGACCTACGAGGGGCTCGAGCGCGATCTCGAGACACCGAGCTGGCTCGCGGTCGCCAAACCCTACCTCCCGGTTCTTGCCGTAATCGGGCTCGTCATCGCGCTGTTCGCGACGGGGATCATCCCACCGTCGGTGCTGCCGGGAGTCGGACAACCGTCGCCGCCGGACGCACCCGGTGAGGGAGTCGAGGCCGCGGGCATCGATCTCGAGGCGACGGAGCAGGCGGTCCACGACCGGCTCGAGGCTGACCGGAATCAGTCCGAGTCACGAACGTACGACGACGGACTCGGGGAGTACACCGAATACATGAACCGCGCGTTCGTGGCGATCGAGTACGAGGAGTCGAGGCCCGAGCCGGTAGAGGCGAGTGACTTCGGCGTCGACTGCCGGAATGAGCCGTACGCCGGACGGCTCGCGGGGACGCTATCGATCGCCGACTACGACGACGAGGCGGCACTCGCCGACGACGTCGCCACAGCACTCAGCGAGGAGACCGGCGACAGCGATTTCGACAGGGAGGGACTCGATCTTCACGTTGTCGACGGCTCTGTCTACGTGTTTTACGCGACGTGTAACTCCACCAACTGATCCACGTGGCCACGTTACGTGGCTGCCGTCTCCGTGGATCTCCCGTGGTGTCGGTGCGACGTTCGTCACCGATCACGTCTCGACTCACGTCCGCGGCCCGCGCTGCCATCGATCGACGGTTGCGCTCCTCACGCCCGAATGCGAGAGGAAAACGAGGAGAAACGATGGAGCACAGCCCGAGACTGACGACTACCAGTGCTTATGCAGCCGCTTCGAACGCGTCGCGAAACGATGTCGCCTTCTCGCGGACGGTCACAGCCGCGTCTTCGAGACACCCGAGGGGGTCGGCCCCACTTTCGGTCTTGATCGTCAGGATGGGCTCGGTCTGGCCACCCGACTGTTCGGGGTTGACGTCGTAGGTTGCTGCGCTCACGTCGTCGTGCTCGAGCAGCGCACCCTTGAGCACGTTCATGAACGTGTGGTCCTCGCCGGCGATCTCGATCGAGAGTTCGTCCTCGGTGCTCTCGGTGACCCGCAGTTCCATGTCAATCAGTGCGGCCGTCGACCGCTTGTACCTTTCGAAGCCAGCCCTCGGTGGGGATCGGGTAGCGACCCCCCGGCGCGTCTCCACGACGGCACGGCGAGGGCGCCGAGACCGAACGGCTTCGGTGAAGGCAAATCACTATACGGCCCCGTTCGAACCACGGCATATGCGCACCCTCGGGGTCCTGCTCGCGGTCGTCGTCGCCGCGTCGCTGATCGGGTCGATCGCGGTCGTCAGGTGGGTTCATCGACCGGCGCGAGACTGGTACGACGTGGCTCGAGCGCGACTCGTCTACGGGATTCCGTGGGGCTCGCTCGTCGTGATCGCGTTCGTCCTCGCTGTCTACCTGTTCGTCCAGAGCGGGCTGGCAGACTTCGACGATCCCGTGACGATTCCCTTCCGCACCTGGTCGTACTTCTATCCGCTCGGGATGGCGACGGCGTCGTTTTCCCACGCCGGGCCGGGCCATCTCATCGGGAACCTCGCTGGAACCGCCGTCGTCGCGCCGATCGCCGAGTACGCCTGGGGCCACTATCCGGACGAGCGCGATCCGGTACGAACCGATTCGTGGGCCGTCGATCCGCGCGTCCGGGCGGTCGTCGTCTTCCCGCTTGCCGTCATCGGGGTCGGACTCGTGATGAGCCTGTTCGCGCTCGGCCCCGTGATCGGCTTTTCGGGCGTCGTCTTCGCACTCGCCGGCTTCGCGATCGTCCACTACCCGATCGCGACGATTATCGCGACGCTCGGCGTCCAGAGCGCCGTCTTGCGCCTTTACTACGCGCTGCAAGAGCCCATCCGCGTCTACACGGCAGAGCCCAGCCCACCGTCGGCACCCTCCTGGGCCGGCATCGCCATCCAGGGCCACGCGCTCGGGCTCTTCGTCGGCTTCGTCCTCGGAATCGCCCTCCTCAAGCGCCGCCACAGCCGTCCCGATCCGCTACGGCTCTGGCTCGCCGTCCTGTTGTTTGGCTTCTCGAAGGGGCTGTGGGCGATCTACTGGTTCGGTGCCGAGAACACGTTCGTGCTCTACCAGGGACCCGGCGTCGCTGTCGTCGCGGTGCTCGCACTCGTGGTCACGCTGTCGATGACCGCCTCCGACACACCCCTGCTCCCGCCGCGACTCCAGAGGCTGGTCTCGCAGTCGCCCAACGATAGCGATTTGCCATCGGTCGCCAGATCGCTCGAGCTCGCCGGCACTGCCCGCGATCGCGTCGTTACGGCCCGTATCGATCGCGTGCGCGAGCTTGTCCGCGGAACCGGCGATCACGAGCCGAGTTTGTCGAAACTAACTCGCAGGCGAGCCGCCCTTCTTGCAGTCGTCGTCGTGCTCGCGATTCTCGCCGGCATGGCTGTCCCCGCGAATTTCCTCGTCGTCGACGACGCGACGGCATCGTCGGATTCAGCCCTTCAGATCCGGGACTACACGGTCGAGTACGTCGAAGGCGTCCCGAACGAGCTCGTCACTGGGATCGGCATCGAGGCCATCGAGAGCGACGACGGCCTCGAGTCGAGCGGGGTGGTCGTCGCCAGCGAGCGCCGCGAGATCTGGCTCGAGGTGATCAGCACCCAGCGTCTCGCCTTTACCGGCGAGGAAACGGTCACTGTCGGCGGCCCCGGCTGGCGCGAGGACGTCCACGTCGAGCGCGCCGGCTGGGAGCCGGTCGGCAACGACACTGTCTATCAGGTCTGGCTGTGGGAAGACGGCGACGATCGCCAACTCGCGTACGAATCCAACGATTCGCGGGCCGAGGCGCGGATTGCCGGTCGAAACGTAACCGTCAGCTCCGACGGCGGGACGTTCGCCCTCGCGGTCACCTCGAGCGACGGGAACGAAACTGACGCTGTCGCGACGACGCCGATTCCGGCAGCAAACGAGACGGCAACGGCAGGCGGGCTGACCTTCGAGCGCGACGAGAAGACGATCTACGCGGCCGCCGACGGAACGCGGGTCGCGATCGCAAGCAAGGAGACGTACAACGGGTCGTGACCGCGACTCCGCGTCGCGGATTACGCTCGTGTCGGCCACTCGATGCGGAAGACCTCCGCCTCGAGCGTCGTCTCGGCTTCGGTATGAAAGTCGAACTGCTTGGGCAGCGGGAACGCCGCCCGGAACGCGTGGGTCACCGTCCCGCCTTCGTCGGCGGCGAACGACTCGACGAACGACTGGCTGCCCTCGTTATGGATCGTATAGGAGACCGCCCCGATCTCACGTGCCGTCTCCAGAAAGTCCCGATCCGCGTGTCGATTCCCGCGCTGTGCACCGAAGGGCGGGTTCGAGAGAACGGTGGCGTCGGTACACGAAAACGGATGGCGGGTGACATCGCCGCGGAGCCACGCGATCGGACTGCCGTTGTCCTCACTGGCGTCTTCGACGACCGACCGCTCGTTTCGCCGGGCGACCGCGAGCGCATCGGCGTCGACGTCGATCGCCGCGACGTCGTCGCTCCCGGCCAGTGTCGCTGCGATCGCGAGCATTCCCGTGCCGGTCCCGAGGTCGACGACTCGTCTCTCGAGGTCGCCCTGTAACCCTGCCAGATGGCAGAGATGGGCGGCCAGTTCCGGCGGGGTGAGATACTGCTCGAGGTGAGCCGACGGCTCCGCGAAGTCCGCGACCGACTCGAGTCGACGGGCGAGCGTGCGCCGAGAGGGACTGGACATAGTCGGTCGTCAGTGCTCGAGCGTAATGGATCCCCCGAGGTCGCCGGCGTGTTGCTGGTCGTGTTCGTGTGAAGCGGGACGTTTCCGTTTCACGATATGTTCGAATAGAGTTAAGGACACTCCGCGGAAGTTACAGGTATGGAGGAGTGTCCACGGTGTGGAGGTGCCATCGAAGAACTCTCGCTCGGCGAGGTATCGACGGTCATATGTTCTCGCTGTGGGTTCGCTGACATTCCTGTCGAACATCAGCCGACCGGCGAGGAGCACGAGTCGTGGCGCGATGCACTCAACCGATTTTACGAGCAGTCGACCGATCGCTGACCCCACTCGAGTCGCTACCGATACCTGAAAACGCGAGAAAGGACCGCTACAGCGGCGACGGCTTACTCGTTTGCAGGCGCTGCTTCCGCCTCGTCCGCTTCCTCCTCGTGGTCGACGTCCTCGTCGGAGCGAGCCGCAACGAGCCCACCGCGAGCGACGCTGTACAGTGGCTCGTTCGCGTGCGAGACGCCGCTGATCGAGAACGGAATGTTCGCCTCCTGCAGGTGGTCGCGGAACAGTGCTTCGAAGCCATTTGGACTCGAGGTCCCGCCGGTGACGACGACGGGGATGTCCAGTCCTTCTTCGACGTCTTCCTCGTCGACTTCCGTGACGATATTCTCGATGACGTAGTCCAGCAGGTTCTCGTAGTAGATCGACAGCGCACCCTCGACGCCGCCGACGTCGGTCGTGAAGTCGAGCTCGAAGTCGTCTTCCTTGATCGAGGTGACCTTGTCGACGGGCGTGCCGGTTGCGCGAGCGGCCTGTTCGTCGACCCAGTCGCCACCGCGGGCGACGGAGAACTTCATGACGGGCACTGCGTAGTAGGCCAGACAGACGTTGGTCATGCCGGCACCGAACGAGATCCCCAGGCCGGTGAAGTTGTTGTCCGCGAGTTCGGAGTAAATGACGGACATCCCCTCGTTGATCGGCTCGGCGTCGTAGCCCATGTCGTCGAGGAAGGATTCGATCGTCTTCTGGTGGTACAGCGTCGAGAGTTCAGAGTCGATCGGATCCGCTGGCGTCGAGAAATAGAGCTTCTCGTCCGGATAGGCGGGCTCGCCGACGACCTGTTCGATGATGAGCTTCATCATCGGGATCGCGCTCTGTTCATCATTTGAAAGGATCCCGTGTTTCATCGGTCGCCGGGTTTCCTTGTTGAAGATGTTCGCGAAGTTGAGTGCGTCGTCGCCGACGACGTAGACCTTGTCGTCTTTGCGAATATGCAGGACTTCGCTTCGCGAGAGCATCTGCTCGGCCATATCCGAGTACTCGATCTCGACGAATGAGTTACGCTGTTGCACGAATACCGTGTCGGTTCCATCCTGCTGTGCAGACAGGATGTTCATCGTCCCGACGTCTAGGCCTTTGGCCATGTGTGGGGAAGGAAACCGACGGATTATAAATCTATGTGCGCCACTTACAGATCTGATACTATGAAAGACGACGCTATTTCTTTCCGGCCACCTGGATTAATTTCGCTTCATCAGGTCGCGGATCCGTCCGAATAGCTTCGAGACCGGAGACGTCACCGTCTCGACGGCACTACTCTCGTCTGCCGTCGCCAGTTCTTCAGCTCGCTGTTGCTCGCGGAGCTCTTTGAGTTTCGCCGTCTGGTCGTCGACCGTCGAACTCGAGGTCGTCTGCTTCGTTTCGCCGCCTTTCAGTCCTTTGAGGCCGGCGACTTGCGCGTCGACGCCCGACGACCGCGTCGTCGTAGTGCCGGCGTTGGTGTCGACGCTGACATCGTCGAAATCGTCCTCGGAGAAGCTCAGCCGTTTGTGTTCGGTCTTCTCGACGCCGCCCCACGAGAGTTCGACGCCGTCCATCGCGTCGTCGATGTCCTGTTGGACCTCTGTATCGGTTACGTCGGGGTCGTCGTCTTCCTCGTCGGACACCACCACGTCGGCTTGCTGTGCCATATCGAGATAGTGGGCGATCAGTGCTGCACCCGTCGAGGCGGTGATGCCGGCGAGTCCGACGGCGTACACCGCAACTACCTGAACGGTGTAGTCGTTTCCGTAGCCGTTCCAGTGGTGTGGATAGACGGAGAGGAAACCGGCGACCGCAGCGAGAGTGATCGTTGCACCGCCGATCGACGTATACAGTACCCGTCGTTCCGCCGGCAGGAGCGTGACGATCCCGAGCATCAAGACGGGGACGGCCACCATCGCGAGTCCGTACGCGGGACCGACCCACGCGAAGTAGCTGGCGGATCTGGCCGGGTTCGTATTGCCCCAGAGAAAGAGCAACAGTGCGACGACTGCCAGCCCGATCCCGCCCAGGAACAGACCGAAGCCGACGTAGACGTCGGTTCGATCCTCCGGTTCACCGATGTATCGACGATAGAGGTCGAAGAGATACCCGTCAGGGGCCTGTTCCGCTGCCATTGACCACCCGTTTACGCTCCAGTACTATGACTGTTGGGACGGAAAACGAACCGAACGAGCGGCTGAATCTTACCGTGATCGAGCGGTCACGGATTCACTCCAACACACGTCTGGTGGGCTCGAGGGATCCGAGAATCCGGACCACGGCTCGTGGTCAGACAGCCGGTTCTATCGACCGACACCTGTAGCTCAAACAATATAATTCCATAGTTTGATAGTAATCGGGCCGTGAGATACTACCATCCCGAATTATGGCTGGTGATACGAACACCGTTCTCGTCGCAGACGACGACCCCGCCGTCGCTGCTCGGTTGCGATCGTGGCTCGCCGAGGACTACCGAGTTGTGACGACGACTGATGGCGACGAGACGCTCGCACTTCTCGAGGATGCTGACGCAGTGCTGGTCGACCCCGCTCTCCGGACGGAGTCGGGCTCGGTCGTCGCAGCCGAACTCGAACGCCGCGCGACAGCACAGACGGTCGCAGTGCTCCGTGACGACCAGCACCAGCACGGCTCGGACTATCAGCCCACTGCCGGCGATTCGCTCACCAAACCCGTCGACGAGACACAGCTTCTCGAGACTGTCGACAGCCTGGTTCGTCGTGCCCGATACGACGAACTGATCGCGGAGTGTACGTCGCTTGCGACCAAACACGGCGCGCTCGAAACCGGAGACGATCTCACAGACGAAGACCACGAAACGGTCCAACAGCAACTCGACGACGTGTTTTCGGAACTCGACGAACTGGTCGACTCGTTCGACAGCGACGACTTTCGGGCCGCGTTCGCGACATGTGAGTTCTCGACGACGACACAGCCACGGCGGGCAAGCGAGCAATCCTGAGGCGGTTTGAGACGGCGACACGACGGGGTCGCACGGACTATTGCTGACTGCGGTCGATATTCTCCGCTCTCGACAGCGTGCAGTATATACGTTCGTGGCAGCAAAGGCTGTCAATGAGTCAGGAGTCGGAGTACAGCGAGGGCGACCTCCGAAACACCGGGATGAGTCTCAAACACGACCGTGAGTGGGACTACGAACTCGAGCAGATCGTCGAGGAGATCGAGGAACGAGACGCAAACAAAGTCGGGCTCCAGTTTCCTGAAGGACTGAAGCGACGCGGTCCAGCCGTCGCCGACGACCTCAGAGAACTGACCGACGACGACGTGACGTTCATGCTGTCGGGCCAGCCCTGTTATGGGGCCTGTGACCTAGACACCTATCTGATGAAACGCACCGACGTGTTCGTTCACTTCGGCCACTCGCCGATGAAGAACACGGACAAGGTCATCTACGTGCCGCTGTTCTCGAACGTCGAAGTCAAACCGATCATGGAGGAAGCGCTCGAGACCCTCGAGCCGCCCGAAGAGACCGAGGGCGTCGGCCTCGTCACGACGGCCCAGCACATGAATCGCTACGAGGAGATGACGGAGTTCTTAGAGGAGCGTGGCTACGAGGTCCACAGCCGTCGCGGCGACGACCGGCTGACCCACGAGGGGCAGGTACTCGGCTGCAATTATGCGAGTGCAGACGTGCCCGCCGATCAGGTGCTCTACGTCGGCGGTGGCAAGTTCCACCCGCTCGGGTTGGCGATGGAACATCCCGACAAGCACGTGGTCATCGCGGATCCGGTCAATAACGTCGTCACCGTCGCCGATACGGAGAAGTTCATGAAACAGCGCTACGGCGCGATCCATCGCGCGATGGACGCCGAGAAGTGGGGCGTCATCTTCTGTACCAAGATCGGACAGGGTCGCTGGGAGCAGGCTCAGGAGATCTTGGACGACAACGACGACGCGTACCTCATCACGATGGACGAAGTGACGCCGGATCGCCTGCGCAACTTCGACATGGACGCGTTCGTCAACACCGGCTGTCCACGGATCACGACCGACGACGGCCCGCAGTTCCACAAGCCGATGCTCACCCCCGGCGAGTACCGGATCGCCGTCGGTGACGAGCCGCTTGATAGCCTCTCGTTCGATACCTTCCACGGCACCTGGTAACGCCCTCTTTTTTCTCGCTATCGCGTTCGGGTTGTCGTCGCCGTCACGACTCCCGTTTCGGCGATCCGTTCCGCTCGGTGACGGCTGCGGAGAACAGAACGCTCGGCGACCACCCCAAAATAGGGTGTTACTTTCTCCAGAGTATAACCGTGTAGAGTCTAGTATAGTATGGAAATTATGGACCAAGGTGGAGATTCCAACGCAATTTGGGAGTGCCCTTTTGCATACTAGTCACCGACCAGTAGTCGATGAGTAATACAGGACCGAGCGGATCGACGACCGCTGTCCGTGACGAGTTCTTCGACGCCTTCGCTGACTGCCGTCGACGAACCGTTCTCCGGGTCGTGTATCAGCGATCGCCGGACGAACTCGAGAAAGACGAGCTTGCGCGCCACCTCGCAGCAGTAACAATGGATAAACGACCCGCCGAAATGACCGACGACGACTATCGAGGGGCGCTCGTCGATGTCCATCACCGGCTGGTGCCGTCGCTGACCGACGCTGGTCTCCTCGAGCCGGTCGATGACGAGACGATCGTACTGGGCGATCATCCAGCCTTCGACGACGCCCTCCTCGAGGGCATCGTGTCGGCCCGCCACGACGCCGACGACGCCACACTCGATGCAGTGTTCCGCGCGCTCGCCGCCGACCGTCGACGGACGATCCTGTCGATACTTGCCGAGGAGGATCGCCCGCTCGAGACCGAAACGCTGGCTCGTCGCGTCGCGGCTCGCGAGGCGGAGACGACCGAGCGTGAGGTCGCCCGAGAGCGTGTCGACGAGGTGGCGACCGCGTTCGTGCACGTTCACGGACCCATGCTGGCAGATGCATCGCTCGTCGACTACGACGCCGAGGCGGGGCGGGTCGCCGACGCGGACCACCCGGTTGTCGACCCCGAGTGGATCCGGCCCGGCGACGCAGCAGCGACAGCGACCGACAAGTCGGTGACCGTCGAACGACATGTCGACGACGCCGCGCCAACGACACACCAGCTGATCTATCGCGCCCAGCCACGCTCTCCGTGATCGAGTCGGGGTCAGGCGACGGCGAAGACAAGCGCCGGTCAGGTCACGGTACCGGGCAACGCGGTAGGTCAAGCCACGACCGGCGCCGGTCCTTGTCGGGGTTCGCCCCACTTCGCGGAGACGACAACACTTACTCAGTCGGTCCCCACAGCCTCGAGTATGATCGAAAGCGACTGGGACGATTGGCTCGTCCGCGACGTCGAAGACGCGACGCCGGAGGGTGTCGCGATCTGGTATCTCGGCTGTAACGGCTTCGTCCTGAAGGGGACCGACGGAACGACGATCTACATCGATCCGTATCTCGGACTGGGCGATCCACCGCGGACGGTCCGGATGATTCCCGTGCCGTTCAACCCGGGCGACGTTGCCGAGGCCGACGCCGTCCTCGCGACCCACGAACACACCGACCACGTCCACGGGCCGAGTCAGGCCCCGATTCTCGCGAACACGGATGCGACCTTCTATGCACCCGACGACAGCGTTGCGAAAGCCCGCGACGAGGAGGCGTGGACCGACGAGTGGGACGTCACCGACGACCAGCTGACCGAAGTCGCCGAAGGAGACTCCCTCGAGATCGGCGAGTTCACCGTCCACGTCGAGCCCGCCAACGATCCCGACGCGACCCATCCCGTCAGCTACGTGTTCGAACACGACGCCGGCACCTTCTTCCACGGCGGCGATACGAAACCGACCGACGAGTTCGAACGGATCGGCAACGAGTACGATATCGATCTCGCGGTGTTTGCTTTCGGCACCGTCGGACAGATTCCCGACAAACAGACCCGCGAGCCCAAGCGAACCCGCTGGTACAACGACGAGAATCAAGCCGTCGAGTGTGCCAGCGCCCTCGAGTGTGACCGACTCTTGCCGAGTCACTGGGACATGTGGAAAGGTCTGACCGCCGATCCGACGGCACTGCACCACCACACGGCCAGTTTCGAGTATCCACAACGGCTCGAGCTCGTCGAGATCGGCGACCGCGTCGATTTGTAACGATTCCCAAACTGTCCGCACATTTTATAATAATGGTATGGTAACGTTGGTTCCATATGACCAGCACCGCCGATACGGACGACGTAATCGAGGTCAGCGCCGATGGGATCTCCGTCCAGAAGACGTTCGAAGCGGACGAGTTTCCCGTTCCAGCGATCCGATTCGAGATCGAATCGGACCGTGACGAGTCGGTCACGATCCAACTCTCAGAAGACATTCCCGACTCGTTCCCGATGGACAAAGTCGGCTTTCACCCCGACTATCACAGCGACGACTGGACCGCCTATCAGGACAACCACGTCGAGTTCACGGCGACACTCGAGGCCGGCAGCGCGCTCGAGACCGTCTACGGGATCCAGATCGACGACGACAGTCGAGCCGCGGCGTTTCTCACTGAGCCGGCGATCCTCGAACTCGAGGCCGGCGACGACGACCCGTCAGATGCCGACGAACTCGACGACGATGTCATCGGCAACATCGTCTCCGAGGACGGCAATCAGGCCGTCAAGGACATGATCTCCGGCGAATCGGACGCCGTTCCCGGCCTCGAGGAAGACGAAGACGACTCCGACGACGAAACTGACGAAGACGACACCTCGGGCCTCGATCTCGATCTCGGGGATGTCGACACCGACCCCGATCCGGTCGACGACGAGACGGCTGACGACGACGAGACGCCGGACATCGATCTCGGCTTCGGCGACGAAGAGTTCCCAGAAGACGACGAGCCGGATATCGATCTCGGATTTGACGAGGATGACGACCTGTCCGTCGAGGACGACGACCTGTCCGTCGAGGACGACGAGCCGGATATCGACCTTGGGTTCGACGAGGACGACGACCTGTCCGTCGAGGACGACGAACCGGCGGCTGATGTGGATGACGAACCAGCCGTCGAAGCAGACGACGAATCGACTGTCGAGGATGACGACGAACCGGTGTCTGATGAGGACGATGAACCAGCCGTCGAAGCAGACACCGAGTCGACTGTCGAGGACGATACCGAACACGACGTGACGATCGACACCGACGCGGACGAGACAGCCACCGAGGACGAATCGGCGAGTGCAGACGCCGAACCGACCAGCGGCGATGCCGAACCGGCGACTGACGACTCCTCGGACGAACCAGTCGAAGCGAGCGCCGACGACACCGAAACGCCGGCCCTCGAAGTCGAGTCCGACGCAGCCGACGGTGCTGCAGAGCCAGACGAGCCAGACAGTGACAGTGACGACACAGCCGAACCGGCAGCCGAGCAGACGGAAGACCCTGCCGAGACGGTCGATGCCGACACACCGACTGCAGATGCCGATGCCGACGCGGTCGATTCGCCGGCTGAAGCCGAAACCGCCACTGTCGAGTTCGACGGCTCGGTTGCGGCTCGCCTCGCGACCGAGATCCGAGACGGAACGGTCGACGACGACGATCTCGAGACGATTCAGGCCGAACTCGACCTCGAGCCTTCGGGGCCGGAAATCGCGAAAGTCGAGCACCTCCAGTCTCGCGTCGAGGAGGTCGCCGCCTACACCGACGCACTCGAGACGTTCCTCGAGGACAACGGCACCGGCGCACAGCTCATCGAGGAGGTCCAGGACGATCTCGAGGCGCTGGAAGACGACCTCGCGTCGATGGACGAGCGACTCGGGGGAACGTCGTCACAGGTCGAGGAACTCGACGCTGACGTTGCGGACCTCACGGACTGGAACGCCGATCTCGAGACGGATCTGAGCGACGTCACAGACGACGTCGACGACCTGGACGAGACCGTCACGGAGATCGACGACGACGTTTCGGACCTTACGGATACCGTCGACGACGTAGAAGACACCCTCGAGGATGTGGAAGCTGACCTCGAAACCGTCGCGGACGACCTCGAGACGGTTCGGGCGGACGTGACGGACATCCAGGACTGGCGCGACCAACTCGGCTCGATGTTCTCTAACTGAGCGGCGCGATTGTCGGCCATCGATTTCGGACTGTGCCGGAAACGCAACTCGTTTATCCGTTGCCGATTGAGAACCGGTCGATGGGCGAGACGATACCGATCGCTGTTCCACGAAAGGGGCGACCGCTCGAGTCAGTACTCGATCGGATCGCAGGTCGCCTCGGCGTCCCCGACCTCGCCGACGACATTACATCGACGCTTCGTCACGAAAAGGCACTCACGAAAGGGTCCATCGAGCCCGACGAGGAGGACGTCTACCATCGTCTCGCAGACTACAGTACCGTCGACGATCCGACCGCACCCGAGTACACGCTGTTGCGCGACGACCGCGCCGGCAAACCGCGGCGGATCGTCTTCGACAGCGTCACGATCCCGCTGTCGAACGTCGAAGGCGCACCCGACGACGCGGCGGTCCAGCTCGTCGGTCGTGAGGAGCCGTTTCGAGCACTCCGAACCCACGAGTTCGCGCTCGGGTTCGACAGCGCAGACCTCGTTCTCGAGGAAGTCGTCGAACTCCGACCGGAGCCGCTCGACCGGATCGCCGACGTGAACGCTCGAATTAATCCCGCCGACACCGACGTGCAGGTCGTCACCGGGCTCGGCGATACCGTCTACCACACGCTGCTTGCCACGCCCGAGGTCGCGCCGTCCGCCGAATCGATCGATCGGGACTTCCTCGAGACCTACGAGGGACCGCTCTGTATCGAGCCCAGATACGAACGGCTCGTTCAGGCCGTGCTCGGCACGCAGCTCCTCGATGGCATCGACTTCCAGTATCCGACCGACGGTCGCGAGGAAGAAGCAGCGATCGCCGACGCGGGGCTGGGCGTCTATCTGACCGTCACGGGTTCGACCGCCCGTGATCACGGTCTGCTGCTCGGTGAACAGCTGTTCCCGAGCGAAACCGTCCTGCTCGAGAACACGGCAGAAACGACCGACACGGTCGACTGCGTCCGCGCGCTGCTGAACGGCCCCGATCTCGAGACGGAGCTCGCGGTCGGCCACTAACGCACGATCGCTGCTGTCTTACTCCCAGTTGTGCAGCGAGTCGCGGAAGATTTCCGCGACATCTGCTTTCGTCACCGGGCGCGGATTACATCGCAGCAGCCGTTGCTGGGTGTCGACAGTCTGTTCGGCCAGCCAGTCGATCTCGTCGTCAGTGATGCCGGCGAGATCGTGGAGCCCGCTCGGGAGGACGTTCAGATCACGCTGGAGTGAGACGAACTCCTCACGTGCGCGATCGGCTGCGGTTCGCGTGCTCAGTCCGTCGGTGTCCGCGCCGAGCAACTCGGCGATGGTCGCAAAACGGTCTGGATCGCTGGCGACGTTGTACCCCAACGTGCTCGCCGGCGTGAGCACGGCGATCGTTTCACCGTGATAGGTGTGGTACTTATTGCCGACCGGATACGCCATCGCGTGACAGAGGCTTGCACCGGCCGTGAGACCGGCGATCGCGCCGTACAGTGCGCCCTTCAACATTGCCTCACGAGCCTCGAGGTCGTCACCGTTGTTGACCGCCCGTCGCACGTTACTCGAGAGGAGGTCGATCGCCTTCTCGCTGAACAGTTCGGTAAAGCCAGTGCGGCCGGCGTAGACCGGTCGGTCGGCGGGGTCCTCGGGACGGAGTAAGTTGTCGTATCGATGTGTCGTATACCCTTCGATGGCATGGCCGAGCGCGTCCATTGCGGTTTTCGCGGTGAGATCAGGCGGGAGCGACGTGGTCAGCGTCGGATCGAGTACCGCGGCGTCGGCTCGCACGTTGTTACTCGAGATGCCCTCTTTGATCTCTTTCTCGGCGACGGAGAGGATCGCAACCGGCGAGATTTCGGAGCCGGTGCCAGCCGTCGTCGGGAGCAAGACAAGGGGTGGGCCGGATTCGGTGAGCGCCTCACCGGAGCCGGTCGGTTCGGCGACGTAGTCGAGTATTTCGCCGCCGTTGGCGACGACCGCGCGCGTCGTCTTCGCGGTGTCGAGACAGCTGCCGCCGCCGAGTCCGATGTAGAAATCGTAGCCGTCCGGCCCCATCTCGTCGCGAACGAACGAGATACACTCCTCGACGGCCTCGATCGAGGGTTCGCGCTCGGAGCCGTCGTAGACATCGACATCGAATCCCGCGTCCTCGACGTGGTCGGCAACCCGGCCTGCGTGGCCGATCTCGGCCAGCGTCTCGTCGGTCACGATCAGCCCGCGTGCATCGTCGTTGACGCCCAGATCCTCGAGTTGGAAGCCGAGTTCTCTGACCGCGCCACGACCCACACGGATCTGTGGCATCTGAATGTGCCAGACGGTCTCGGGCGTGAGTTCGTGCGGGCTAGCAGAGACGGAGCGCTCGTAGCTCACAGCCCCCACCCCGGCTGCATTGCCTCGAACTGCTCGGGGTCGTGTCCGTAGACGATTTCGGCGTCGTGACGCCGCTCGAGTGCTTGGATGCGACGGAGGCTGTCGAACCACTCGGTCTTGCCCCAGAGAAGATGCGCTCCGAGCGGAATCTCGTCCTCGAAGTTGTCGGCCATGTAGACCTGATCACCCGTCAAGACGAGCGTCCCCTCGTCGTCTATGTGGATCACCGTCCCGGTGAGCCCTGGTGTGTGGCCGGGGAAGCGGACGAACTCTACGTCCTCGAAGTGTTGCTCGCGGTCCCGGTGTAACACGTGCCAGTTCAGGTCGTGGTCGAAGTCCTCGAGGATATATGCGCCACTTCCCTCGTCGGTCTTCGCGCTGTAATAGGCGAACTTGAGCTCGCGCTCGTGAACGAAGACGGGGACGTCAGTCCCATCGAAGAACTCGAGTCCGCCGGCATGATCGAGGTGCAGGTGGGTCTGGAAGACGTAATCGATGTCGTCGATACCGAATCCGGCCTCGTTGAGGTCGTCGTCGAGCCGATGCTCGTGGGCATCGTGTGGATAGAACGCCTGTACGAGTCCCTCGGGCCAGTGGCCCTCGAGTGCGTCGTGATGCGAGCCGGTATCCCAGAGGATCGTTCCCTCGGGATGGTCGATCACGAGGCTCCAGACCGGAATTTCACCGTAATCGATGTCGGGGTTGGGCTCGTCGTGTGTGCCGAGCACGTGCCCTTCCATCATGTAGTTCATGTCGACCTCGAGGCCACCGCGGTCGAGAACGTGTATGGTAGCATCAACCATGGTACAACACCACAACTAGGTGACCAGAACCTGGCTAATAATCATTCGGGAGAAAGAACCTGCCACCGGTACGCACCGAGACACCCCGCTGGTGCAAGCCTGGTTGGCGAACCCCTTCTCTAGTTGATCGCGAACGAGCGAGAATTAGTCATTATGCGGGCACGACTGCCAGAGAACGGGTAACACCGCTTGAACGCACGTAGTGGTTCGTCCAACGTGACCGACGACAGGGAGTCTCGAGCCGCAAATTGATATAGCTATATTTGATTTATTAGTCCAGTCCAAGACAGACACTCTGACTACGATCATAGTTATGATCTGTCCACTGTTCATCCCAGAACCGGACTATGCCAGTGTAAGGATCGGCCACCACGTAGTCGTCTGTACTGTCGAAACTGCTGGACATCTCCCAGTCCACTGTGTCTCTCATCAGCGAAATCCCCGTGGGCCGACACCTATTACCAGGTGACAGCGTAGATCGACTCGAGATAGGTCTCCCGGACGCGATCGCCCCAGTTGTGTGTGTAGGTATCGATCACGTCGCCGGCGACGTCACCCCGGAGGTACTGGACGATTCCCCGATCACCGGTCCGGTCCCGCAGATGTGTGGTGAAGAAGTGCCGAAAGTAGTGGGGCGTAACGTTCTCCTGGGTCCCGCCGCCGGTACGGTACCAGCCGTGATCGCGAGCGTGTTTTTCGACGATATAGCGGACGTCCGACGGCGTGAGCCGCTTGCCCCACGAGTCGCGGGTATCGAGAAAGAGCGGTTGCGCTGTCGATATCGAATCCGGACGGATCGCCAGCCACTCGCATACCGCCTGCCGAAGTTCGCCGTCGACGGGGACAACCGTGTCCCGCTTTCGCTTGTTCGAGGCTGTCCGTTCTTCGCCGTTGATGGTCGTTCCGCGGGCTGGCTCGGCAGAGACGAACACCGATTCGGGTCGCTGCTCGAGCCCAACGCGAGGCGTCCACGTAAGATCGAGTGCCGGCGTCTCGAGGTGGAGATCGCGCAGATCGAGGTTGCAGAGTTCGCCAACGCGCATCCCCGTCTTGAGGAAGGTGACGACGACGGCTCGCTCGAGGGGGTGAGAAATCGAGTCAACGAACGACTGCATTTCCGGCACCGAAATGTCACGTCGCGTCGGATTCGTCTCGATCGATTCGGACAGCTCCTCCATGACGAGTGCCATCGGGTTATCGTCGAAGACGCCGACGCGAGTCATGTAGTCGTAGAACCGGTTGAGATAGGAGGCGTAGGTCGCGATCGTGCTGTCTTCGAACTCCCCGCGCAGCGAGTGCACCCAGGCCATACACTCTCGCCGTTGGGCCGCGCCGACCGCGTCGACATCGAAGCGTGTGTCGAGAAACGCCTCGAAGCGCCGCAGCACTCGCTCGTAGGCCTCGAGCGTCCGCTCGCTCTTGCCGTGATACCGCTGGTCGTCGAGGAAGTACGCGATCGGATCCGCCACGTCCGCCGGCGCGTCGCCGGTTGGTTCAGTCGCCATCGCCACCACCGTCGACGGTCGTATACCCACCGTGGCGACCGCTGTATCGAATCCGGTTGGTCGCCTGGAGTTCCTCAAGTGTCTCATCCAGTCGCGACTCGATGTCGTCGGAGACCGCCTCGAGCAGTTCGTCCCACGAATATGTGTCAGAAGATAGTAGTTCGAGAACCTGTCTTTCGAGGGCGTTACCCCCAGGGTCTACGTCCGAAGAATCGGGTTCCGCTACGTCGGGATCGAACCCCTTGCGACCGGCTTGGACCATCGTTCGGACGAACTCGCTCTGGCTCATGTCGAGGTCGTCGGCGTGAGATTGCCACTCCGCTTTTTGATAGGCCGGAACGTACGTTTTGACAGTTACTCGAGAAGTATCGGTCGAATCGCTCATACAGCGTTCATCAAACGCGATGATATTCAATCTACCCATTACTCGAGCTAAGTATATTTATCTCAGTTAATAGTGCCTGAGCAGCGTCAAATATAGTACTACCAGTCCAGATGTGCTTCATATCTGGTCCTACATAATCAGATATAATATATGGAGAGCTAGTCCCATAGTTCCAGATATGTTGAAGGGGCGCGGCCTCGACAAAGCAACACGTGGTCGACAGTCGTGTGGCCGATCTGTTTCGTCGTGGCCAAAAGCAGGTTGCATGCTATCGCTCGAGCAAGATCGATTCGCTTGTGTGAATGCACACCGCGACTGAGGACAGCGAGATTCGGTGACCGACTCGAACTGCCAGAGGAGCAGGATCGCAACGGATGTCGATCCAGTCGTCGAACCCCACACCCCTGTCTCCCCGACTTCCAGCAGTGTGTCGTGTCCCCTCGCTCGAGTCGAGTCACGCCGATAGGATACGCTCGCTGGTGTGACGAATCGAAACGGCGGACATGAGGTATCACCGGAACGCCTCGAGTTGTAACCACGAATCGATCCGGATGGTGGCGGAAATCTGTACTATCCGGCTACTGAGGGCGCTTTCGCAGTCGTATACTGTCGGACAACAGTCTGTGAACACTCGATCGGGTCTTGACGCCTGTCGTCGCTGGCGACAGCGTCTCGAGTACGATCGATGTGTGATCCGTGTTGTCCGACAGTAAAGTACGATCATCGTCAGCAATCTTGACCATGGTGCGACTGTTGTATACGAACCGCGTGCGACGAGCGAACCCGTTTTTCGACACACTTCTAGCGAGTGTTCGTATCCCTCTGTTTCGATTGGCAGTCAGAGCACGTCAGTTAGATCGTTGAGACAGCTACTCGAGTCATCGACTTGTACGGTTCAGGGGAGAAAGAATCGTTTGAGAACGAATCTGAGACGCCGCTACCACAGTCGCAGTGGTCTGCACGCATCAGCGGTTCTCGGACCCGCTTCCGGCGGCTGCTACCGGACACCAATCGACGCGAGCGCGTCTGTCAAGCAAACCAGCTCGTACCGATCACACTCGGACGTAGTCGGCTAATCGCGGACCGTCGTCCGGCACTCGAGTGAGCACGACGATCATCAGGCAACTTCGTCATACGGACTGCTGTCAGTGGGCGTCGGTTGACCCACGACCGCCTCGCGGACCCACACCGTGAGAGAGTGAGAGCAGATCTACACGTGACGGATCCCGCTCGAGCAGGCGCAGCGTTAACATCGTTTCCAAGCGTGGGCGTCGTTTCCGTCCGGAACCTGTACAGAAAGAGTACAGTCGATCGAAGCGCATAGCGGTTTGAAAGAGCGACAACAGCTGCACTGTCCGTTTCCAACCCGAGAGTACAGCTGTCGTGGTCGGGTGTGTTCTGCCGATGTGATGCCTCTCGGTCTGTGCACTCCCAGTATTGGGACCTGAGTACTGTCTATTCTCGACCTCATAAATTGCATGCGGCTATACGAAGTTCGGGGGTGGCGACACACAGAAACAGTCAGATATCGTCTTCGTCGACCACCGACGTGTCGTCTGTCGCTTCCCTCGAGTCCCGAAACAATTGATCGGTCGGTTGCTGGCGCTTTCGTACCCGAAGCCGCTCCTGTAGCTGTTCTTCGATAGCGGTCTGTACCTCGAGTCCCCGATCGGCGTCGATGTCGTACGCCGTTGCGGCCCGACCGAAAAACGAGGCCGAACTGGCAGTGTCGGCGGTCACGCTGGCGAGATGGCGACGGCGCTGAAAGATCGTCGCCTCGTGGATGACAGCCTGCACCCGGTAGTGGGGTACGATCTTCGTCGTTCGTCGCCAGAATCCCGTCCGCGTGAGGAAGAATCGCTCGCCGACGCGAAAGCCCCGGTTCGTCCATTTGAGGTGGGCGGCGACGGGGACGACCGCGACGAGGACGGCGGCGACGTACCAGCGGTCGAACACCGTGAAGCGCGCGACGAGGTACGCAACGGCGACGAGGGCGGCGACGACCAGCAGGTAGCGAACCATGTACCGCTCTCGAGCGCGCTTGGGCGGCGACTCGAGATCGACCGGGCCGAAGGGCTCGATCGCACGGGCGAGCGCGGCGACGCGGTCGGCATCAGCGAGGGGAATCGCGGATTCGGTCCCGCGAGAATTAGATTGGCCAGGGGCGTAGCCGGCAGTCTCGACACTCAACGCGGCGTAACCGAACCAGCGGAAGGGGATCGCTTCCGAGATCGTCAACGCCTGGACCTTTGCGAGCGGGATCGTCCCGCTGTAGCGCTGGAGGAGGCCGCGCTCGTAGTAGAGTTCGTCGCCGGTGCGAGTGAGCCGGAAGCCGTAGTAGCGGGTGAACGTGAGGAGCGCACTGATAACCCAGGCGGCGAGCAGAAAGAGCAAGAGCCCCCATGCGAGCGCGAATATCCCGGTTGCTGGTCCGGGGAGGCCGCCGACACGATCGGCGGGGACCAGCGTGGCGGGATCGAATCCGCTGGCAAACGAGAGCGCGATCCCACCCAGCACGCTCGCACCCGGATCGATGGTGAAGACGCTCAAGATCGCGAGTTCGCGGGGCTGGATCTCGAAGAGGAGTTCTTCCTCCTCGACCGCCGCTGCTGGGGATTCAGCAGTGGCTTCCTCACCCTCGAGTGATTCTTCGTCTTCGGCCTCGGTACGTGCCCCCTGTCGCAGTTGCTGTCTGAGGCGACGAGCCTCCGCTTCGGAGACGTACCGAAGGCTGACCTCGGTTTCGCCACCGCCGGCGGTTTCGATGTGGACGGCGGCGATGCCGAGGAGTCGGTCAGCTATGTTCTGTCTGATGTCGACGTTTTGGATCCGTCCCAGCGGAAGTTCGCGAGTGCGACGTGAAAGGACGCCGGAGGTGACATCGAACGTGTCCGCGGTGAGTTCGTATCTGAATCGCTGGTAGTAGGCGAACTCGTAGACGATTCCCATGATTATCCCGAGGACGACGAGGGCGACGATCGACAGCAGGTCCATCCCGTTGCCGCCCGGCGAGACGACGACGCCGATAATGAAGAAGACGAAGCCGGTGTTGAGGCTGCGCGAGAGCGACCGAACGGCGACCGACGCTGGATGGAGTTTCGTCATACCGCGTCTTCACCCTCGCTCTCGATCGCAAGTTGACGAAGCGACTCTTGCAGCGCCTCGGCACGTGCCGGCGTCAGGCCTGGAATCGCGACGTCCGAACTCCGCGAACCAGCCGTGTAGACGACGACCGTCGCGAGACCGACCGACCGCTCGAGCGGCGAGCGCCGGGAGTCGACGTGCTGGACGCGGACGAAGGGGACGACCGTCTTGGTTCGCGTGAAGACGCCCCTGCGGATGTACAGGTCGTCGTCGCGAAGCTCGAACCGCCAGACACCATAGCGTCGCCAGGCAATGAAGATGCGGACGACGGCGAGCGAGACAGCGATTCCCGCGGCAGTCGGGACGAGAGGGACCGGCACGGCGTCCGAGAAGGGAGTCTGTGAAAGGGCAATCGCCCCGCCGATGAGGAGCCCGCCAAGCACCACGGCTCGAGCGAGTGCAAGCGCGAGCCAGACGACTCGGACGCGCGGCGTGAGCCGTTCCATATGTGTCGTGACGGAACTGACTCGATTAAAGGGTGGGAAAGCGGCGGTCGTTCGCATCGCGTGAGAGAGTCCCCTCGAGACCGACAAGAGCGTCGTCACTCGGGCCAGCGGTGCCAAAAAATACTGCAGCGTAGCTGCTCAGTGGGTCGTCGCTCGAACGTCCTCGACGCGATAGAGATCTTCCTGCAGTCCGTCGCCGTCACACTCGTCGTTCGGGCACTCGTAGTGCCAGCCATCCTGGGTGGCATCCCCCTCTCGGAATCGATCCCCACATACCTGACAGAAGAGTTGTCCCTTTTTGCACGTATCGCGGTGTAACTCGAGTGCGAGCTCGGTCTGGAACGACTGGTTGCAGTTACGACAGGTGTGCATATTTCATCTGACGCGAGCATTCGTCAAAACTGCTTGGGTTCTTTTATTCCGCTAGATTCGGGTGTGATTCGGCGTCACTGCCCCGATTTAGGACCGACGGTCAGGCAAAAAAGAACGCTCGAAATTCGTGTTTACTCGACACCGAGTGGTTCATCTACTGGTGAATCGACCATCTCGTGTTCTATGTGTGCACGCACCATTGCTGAGTGTCGAAATAGTGGCAGGTAGGGTCACGAGACTGGGTCAAACCGGCAATAGTCTCCCCGACTAATTTCCGTCTGGCGACACAACCGCTCGGCAATGAACTCGCTCGTCATCGGCGGTCGGCTGTTCGCAGGGGTGTTACTCATTCTGGCGAACGCCTTCTTCGTCGCGATCGAGTTCGCGTTAACCCGCGCTCGGCAGTTCACCAGAGAGGAGTTCGTCGGGGACACGCCCGCACTCGAGCGGGCATGGGCAATGACCGACAACCTCGAGCTCTACCTCACCACGTGCCAGGTCGGCATTACGGCCTCGAGTATTGCCGTCGGGATCGTCGCGGAGCCGGCGCTGGCCGCGATATTCGAACCGCTGTTCGTGAACACGCCGCTGGCTGCGATCGGCAGCGGAGCGATCATCGCCTTTCTCATCATCAACCTTGTTCACCTGACCCACGGCGAGCAGACACCGACGTATCTCGGCGTCGAGCGCTCGCGGCTGGTCTGTCGGTACGGCGCGACACCGCTGTACTGGTTCCACTGGCTCATTTCGCCGATCATCACCCTCGGCGACGGCATCGCGAAGTTCACCCTCAAGCTCTTCGGGATCGAGATGACCGGCGCGTGGCTCGAGACCGAGGAGGGCGTCATCGAGTCCCGGGCAGATCTCCGGAACAAGCTCGGTTCGGTCCTCAAGGAGGGAGAGCTCCCGGAAGAACGGCGCGAAGAGGTGATGAACGCGTTTCAGATCGGCGAACAGCCGATCAGCGAACTGATGGTACCGCCCGAGGAGATCGTCGCGCTCTCGACGACGGACGATCCTGCGGAGAACTTCCGGAAGATGGAGGAGCGCCCACAGACGCGGTATCCCCTGATCGGCGACAGACTGACCGATTTCCGTGGAATCGTCTACACGCCGGTCCTCGTCAGACATCGCGAGGAACTGGCGAGCGGCGACATCGACTTCGCGGAACTGGCGGCACCGCCGATGACGCTCTCTCCCGATACGGACGTCAGCGACGCGGTCGACCAGTTCCAGGCGGAAAACCAGGAACTCGCACTGGTGATCGAAGACAGCGAGGAACGAAGTTCCTCGAGCAGTCGGACCCAGTCCGACGACGGTGCGGTCGTCGGCCTCGTCACCGTAACCGACCTGCTCGAGGCGGTGATGGGCGACATCGAGGACCCGCTCGACCAGAGACAGGTCGAAGCGGTCGATCGGTAATCGGATCGAAACGATGAACGGATCACGCGATGTCGAGAGCGGACCACGCGACTGCGCACCTCCGGCTTTTCCGCGTTGCGGTGGAACGGACACCCATGTATCACGACGTTCTGGTACCGACCGACGGCAGCGACTCGAGCACGGCGGCGGTCGACGAGGCCGTCGCGATCGCCGACGGGGAGGCGGCGACAGTTCACCTTCTCCACGTTATCGACGAGGGAACGGAGATGTCCGCGAGTGCGCCGGGAATGATCGCGCCGCAGGTCACGGAAACGCTCAAGGAGGAAGCGGAGTCGGCCCTCGACGATGCCGAAAGACGGGCCGAGGATGCCGGCGTGACCTACGACCGGACGATCCGCGAGGGCGACCCCCACGAGGTGATCGCGGCCTACTGCGACGATGCGAACATCGATCTCGTCGTCATGGGTGCGAGCGGTCGTTCGGGATTAAAAGAACAGCTCCTCGGGAGCACGACCGAGCGCGTCATGCGAACGGTCGAGACGTCGGTGCTGATCGCACGACCTTAAACGAGTGGCTCACCGGTTAGTCGAGACGAAAAATCACATTCGGTCGTCGTATGGGCTACTGTGAGTCAGGTCCGGTGGGCCCGCCGGACGGTCGCGGTCCCATCGGAACACGTGACAGGAGACCGTATCAGTCGTCCTGGCCGAGAATGCCGCGCTCGGTCATCTTGCGGGGGTCGAGAACCTCGTCGGCCTCGTCCTCGTCGAGGTAGCCTTTCTCGAGGACGACCTCACGAACCGTCTTGTCCTCCTTGAGCGCGGTCTTGGCGACTTCGCTCGCCTTGTCGTAGCCGATGTGAACGTTGAGCGAGGTAGCCATCGCCATCGACTGCTCGACGCGGTCTGCACAGTACTCCTCGTTAGCCTCGAGTTTGCGGACGAACCGGTCGCCGAACACCTGGCTCGCGTTCGAGATGAGTTCGGCCGACTCGAGGAAGTTGTGCGCCAGCACGGGCTTGTAGAGGTTGAGGTCGATCTGGCCCTCGGCAGCGCCGGCGGAGACGGCGGCGTCGTTGCCGACGACCTGCTTGTGGACCTGGTTGACGGCCTCGGCGACGACCGGGTTGATCTTGCCGGGCATGATCGAGGAGCCGGGCTGATTCTCGGGCTGCTCGATCTCGCCGAGTCCGTTGCGCGGTCCGGAGGCGAGCAGGCGCAGGTCGTTGGCGATCTTGTTCAGCGAGCCGGCGACGGTTCGGAGCGCCCCGTGGGCCTCGCTCATGGCGTCGTGGGCAGCCTGGGCCTCGAAGTGGTTGTCGGCCTCGCGGAACTGGACGCCGGTTTCCTTCGTGATGTACTCGGCTGCGCGACCGGGGAACTCGGGGTGAGTGTTCAGGCCAGTGCCGGTCGCCGTGCCGCCCAGCGCGAGTTCCGCAAGGTGGTCGCGGACCTGGTCGACGCGGGCCAGACCCTTCTCGACCTGCGTGCGGTAGCCGCCGAACTCCTGGCCGAGTGTGACCGGGGTCGCGTCCTGGAGGTGGGTGCGACCGGTCTTGACGACGTCGTCGAACTCGTCTTCTTTCTCCTCGAGCGCTTCACGAAGCGTATCGAGTGCCGGGATGACGTCTTTCTCGACGGCCTCGAGGGAGGCAACGTGCATCGCGGTCGGGATGACGTCGTTGCTCGACTGGCCGTAGTTGACGTGGTCGTTGGGGTGGACGACGCGGTCGCCGATCTCTGCGCCCATGATCTCGGCGGCGCGGTTGGCGATGACCTCGTTGGCGTTCATGTTCGAGGACGTGCCGGAGCCGGTCTGGAAAACGTCGACGGGGAACTGATCGTCGTGTTCGCCGGCGATGACCTCGTCTGCGGCCTCGATGATCGCCTCGGCGACGTCCTCATCGACGAGGCTGAGGTCGCGGTTGGCCTGTGCCGCGCCTTTCTTGACGACGCCGAGTGCGCGGATGAACCGGCGGCTGAACGAGATTCCCGAGATGGGGAAGTTCTGGATCGCGCGCTGGGTCTGTGCGCCCCAGTAAGCATCCGCGGGCACCTGCATCTCGCCGAGACTGTCCTCCTCGATTCGGTATTCGTCTTCGTCTCCCATACGCGAGAACTCACAGTCAGTCAGGTAAAATCCACCGAAAGCCCGGTCTCGCTCGCGCGGGCGCGCTCTCGAATGGCCGACTGGAGTCGTTCCCGCCCGACGCCATGAAGTTCGCGGGCCGTCTCGCACTCGAGGTCCGGGATTGTCGGCGTTCCCCACGAAAAGGTTCGCGAACTGGCGGTGTCGACGGCGAGCGACGCCAGCCCGAGCCGACGCTGGAAGATCGACCGGCGCGTCGAGACCGTCTGGATCCGATAGTAGGGAATCACGGTCGTCCGGCGGTTCCAGAACCCCGAGCGAATCACGAGCTGCTCCTCGCCGATGTAGTAGCCCAGGTTGACGTATTTGAGGTGGGCCGCAGGGGGAACGGTGGCGAAGACGACTGCAGCGAGATACCAGCGCTCGAGACTCGTGACCTGCGCGAGCCCGAAGACGACGGCGACGATCCCGACCGCGAGCAGCGTGTAGCGAGCGAGATAGCGTCCTCGCGCACGTGGCGACGGTCGCTGGAACTGTGGTGTCTCGACGCCGGTGAGGTTCTCGGCGAAGCGATAGATGCGGTCGGTCTCGGCAAGCGGGACGGCCGATTGGCTGCCGCCGCTACTCTCGGGTCCGTAGCCGGCGGTTTCGACCCAGAGGCCGGCGTAGCCGACCAGCCGCTGGAGTGGGTTCTCGGTGATGGTCACCGACTGGACCTTTTCGACAGGGATCGAGCCGCTGTAGCGCTGTATCAGGCCCCGTTCGTAGACGAAGTCGTCACCCGCTCGTCCGAGGCGGAACCCGTAGTAGTTCGCGACCGTGTAGATCGCACTCGCGACGTACGTCGCGACCGACCACTGGAGTGCAGTGACCGCGACCAAGACGAGCAGCGATCCCACGGTGGCACCGTCGAGCGACGCCGGCCCGCCGACGGGACGTGCGATCTCGAGGACGAACGCGGGGACCAGCCCCGAGCCGGAGTCGGCGCTCGTGAGGAAGATCACCAGCGCGATCGGGAAAACCGCCGCGCCCCACCGGAACGACGTCAGGGCATACACCAGCAGTTCCGTCGGCTCGAGTTCGAACAGGAGCGTCGGCCCGCGATCAGAGCGCGAGCGCTCGTGGCGTGTCGTCTCGTCGACGCCGGCGGATGTCGCGCGCTCGTCGCTGGTCGCGTCGTCCGTTCGAGCGGTTTGCCGACGGATCTCGGCGCGAAGCCGCTCGGCTTCGGCCCCGCTGACGAAGTTCAGCGTCGCTTCGGTCTCGCCGCCGCCGGCAGTCTCGAGGGAGACGACGGCAAGCCCGAAAATGCGGTACAAGACGCCCTGGGAGACGTCGACGTTCTGGATGCGGCGATACGGAATCTCGCGTGAGCGCCGGGAGAGCACGCCCGAGGAAACGTCGAACGTCCGCGACGTGATCGCGTACGTGAACCGATAGTAGTACGCGATGCCGTAGCCGATGCCGACGACGAACCCGACCGGGGCGAGCATGAAGAGCCAGTCGATGTCGACGCCGTCGAAAACCGTCGAGAGGATCATCACGGCAAAAAACGGCATCGACAGCCCGGTGAGGCCACGCTGAAGCGCCATCATCACCGCGCTGAGCGGATGCAAGCGGTTCGTCTCAGACGGCATCGTCGGCCTCGCTCTCGACGGCCAGTTCGCGAAGCGTATTCTGCAACTTCCGCGCGCGATCCGGCGTCAGCCCCGGAATTCGCACGTCCGCGTTTCGGGAGCCCGCTGTGTAGACCACGACGCTCGAGAGGCCGAGGGCACGCTCGATGGGGCCAAACTGCGTGTCGACGTGCTGGACGCGGACGAAGGGGACGGCAGTTTCGACGAACGTGACGACGCCGCGCTCGAGGTAGAGCGCGTCGTCCTGGAGTTCGAACTGCCAGACCTGGTAGAGTCGGAGAGCGTAGCCGGTCCCGATGACGAGCCCGAGTGCGACGACGCCACCGATCGCCACCACCGGGACGGTGACCTGCAACTGGTCGACGACGGCGAGGACGACGCCCAGGACGACCGCGGCGAGCGCCCCACGGGCGATCCAGAGGAGTCTAATGCGGGGATGGAGGGTTTCCATAGGAATTAAATGTCATTTCTAATGGATAAAGCTACGGTTCCACGCGAGTGGTCACGCTCACGGTATCGACGGCCAACCCGCAAGACCGGGAGACTGCGAGTCGTCCGTCGCGGAGTCACGATCGTCGTCCCGATTCGCTCGTGGGTGGGCCTTGCGAGTGTGCAGTGAGTAATGACATCATTTATCACATCATATGGTCAAGTAGCTCACATGGCTTCCGAGACAGCGACGAGCGATCAGTGGGAGACTGTCGATTGCAGCCGTAACGATCACGTCGGGCGGATCACGCTTGCCCGTCCCGAGGCGATGAATACGTTCAGCACCGACCTCGCGCAAGATCTCGACGCGGCGCTACACGCACTCGACGAGGACGACGACGTGCGGGCGATCGTCGTCGACGGCGCGGGCAAGAGCTTCTCGGCCGGTATCGACCTCTCCGAACACGGCGACCACGAGACCGAGTCGGAATACGAAGCGTGGGTCACACGGATGGAAGAACCGTTTCACACGCTAACCGAGATGCGAACACCTGTGATCGCTGCGGCCCACGGCCACGCAGCCGCCAACGGGATCGGGCTGGTCGCAGCCTGCGATCTTGCCGTCGCCGCCGAGGGAACCAAGTTCGGTGCGACAGCTCCCAAGGTCGGCCTGTTCTGTATGGGGCCAGCCGTCCCGTTAATGAAAGCACTCACCAGAAAACGGTGTCTCGAGCTCATCTTGACCGGCGAGTTGATCGACGCCGAGACAGCCCTCGAGTGGGGCCTCATCAATCGCGTCGCACCCGAGGGAGACCACCTGACGGCAGCAATGGAGCTGGCCGAAACAATCGCCTCCAAGAGCCCGATGGGCGTCCAAATGGGGAAACAAGCGTTCTACGAGATGGTCGAACTGGACTACGACGAGGCGCTTGACTACTCGAACGAGCAGTTCGCGGCGCTCTGTACGACGGAGGATGCGAACGAAGGTATCGCGGCCTTCCTCGAGGGAGAGCCACTCGCCGCCGACGAGTGGCCCGGCGAGTAACGACCGCGCGGCCCGGTTTTGGATCGACTACTGCTCGGCTTCGAGCTCGGCGTACTCGTCGGGCGTGTACGTCGACAGCTCGAGCGCGTGGATGTCGGTCGTCATGTGCTCCTCGAGTGCGTCGTAGACCTGCTGGTGTTGCTGGACCAGCGACAAGCCCTCGAAGACCGGCGAGATGACCGTCGCGGCGAGGTGGTCCTCGTCGTGTTTGTCGCGGGCGTGGGTGACCGTCGCCTCGGCGTCCTCGAGATTCGATTCGATGCGTTCCTCGACGGCTGCTGGCTTCATACTCGAAGATACGTGGCTCGAGCCAAAAACGCCGCGGTCGCGGCTAGCGAAACAGCACCTGCGGTGCTCAGAACGGGACGTCCGGCGGCACGTCCGGGCCCGACGACCCTTGCTCGGCCAGGCCGTCGAAACCGGTGGTGACGGTGACGTGATCGATCGCGTCGATTTCGGTCGGGAGTCGCCGCTGGATCGCTTGCGTCGTCATCGGACTGACCCCGCAGCCGCTGCACGCGCCGCTTAAGTTGATTCCGACGTGGCGCTCCTCGAGATCGAGTTCGGTGATCGAGGAGTCGCCGCCGTGGCCCTCAATCTGGGGGAAATTGCGTCGGAGGAACAGCGAGACCTCCTCGCGAACGGCGTCCTCGGGTGACTGGTCCGACTCGGACTCGCTCATAACTGTGGCGAGGGACTGGAGCGGTATATACTGTCGGGCATCACCCGTAACCAGGCCGGCGACTTTATTACAGTTCGAGACACCGTCCCCGATATGTCACTGGCAGCCGAGACGCGCCGGGCGGTCGATCGCCGACCGTTCCTCCGGACCGCGTTACGCGCCGGCGTCGTCAACTACACCGCCGCCGCTCGCTCACTCGCAGTCGACGGCGAGACCGACGCGATCGCGACGGCGCTGCGCCGCTATGCCGACGAATTACCGGCCCACGAGACCGACTCGCGAGACGTTCGCGTCCGGATGGAAAGCGGGATCGGCCCGCTCGAGGGAGCGACCGACGACGCCGACGCACTCGTGACGGTCGGCGGACAGGCCTTCGGCCCTGTCGGCAGCGATCGGACCGCCATCGTCGCCGCCGGCGATGTCGACGCGGTTGCACTTGCGACCGTGCTCGCGCGCCTCACCGTCGAGGAGCTGTCGCCGACTGCAGCCGGCGTCGCGGGGGATGCGATGGTGATCGTCGTCGAGCGACGCGAGGGCGCGAACGCGCTGCGGGCGGTCGAGGATGCACTCGAGCGTGTGGGTGGCCGGCCCGAGTGAGCGCGCACCGACCGAGAAGCGACGTAGCGGGCGGCTACTTTTGTTGGTTATGGGTTTTTATAGTCACACTTTCTGAGAGTATCTATGGGAAGTTCTCAGGGCGCGTCGTTACCGGCAGCCTTCGACGATCTCGAGATCGGCATCGTCTTACGAGACCCGGAAACCGGCGCGGCCCTCGACGTCAACCACCGAATCGAGGAGTTATACGGGTATTCTCGATCGGAACTTCTCGAGATGGACATCGAGCAGTTCACAGCACCATCGACGAAGTTTTCCCAGGACGAGGCAGTCCGCCGACTGCGCGCTGCTTCCGCCGGCGAGTCGCAGGCGTTCGAGTGGCGGATCGAACGGCCCACGGGGGAACTGGTCTGGATTCGCGTTCGACTCAATCGGACGACGATCGACGACGCCACGTGTATCATCGCCGAAGTTCGGGAGATTACCGAGTACAAGGCGCGGGAGCGGCGATTGCGCCTCCTCAATCGCGTCGTCCGACACAACCTCCGAAACGAGACGAACGTACTCATGGGATATGCCGATCGCCTCAAACAAGCGATCAAGGAAAAGACGCTCGAGGAGGAAGTCGAAACGATCCTCGAGATCGCGTCCGAGATCGGGACGTTGAGCGATTCGATCCGCCAGATCGAGGAGATCGCAACGCCCGACGCGACGCAGCGGTCGCCCACGGACATCGGCGAACTGGTCGAAGAGATCGTCTCGGAGGTGCGAGCGGACGCGACGGCGACCGAGATAACCGTCGATATTCAGGACGACGTCTGTGTGAATGCCGATACGGGCCTCCGCCACGCGATCACCCACGCCATCGACAACGCGATCGAGCACAACGACCGCGGGGTCCCGTCCGTTGAGGTGTCGGTCACCATCGATTCGGCGACGGGACAGGCCGAGATCGACGTCAGCGACAATGGCCCACCGATCCCGGACGTCGAGATCGACGTTCTCAGAGAGGACGTCGAAGCGAGTGCCACCTACCACGGCTCCGGCATCGGGCTGTGGGTGATTCAGTGGTGTGTTAACTCGCTGGGCGGCGAACTCGTCTTCGAGGAGAACACCCCCCGTGGAAACGTCGTTCGGTTCTTGCTACCACGGGTCGATCGCTCCGAGCCGTAGCGACGGCAGCATGCCTCGCTGCCGGTCCTGGTCGACCGTCGTGTCCGGAGGGCATCACACGCTTTAACTTTCGGCCGGGGGAAATGAGCGTAATGACCCTGCACGTGACGAACACGTTGACGGGCGAAAAAGAGCCGTTCGAGCCACAGGACCCCGAGAACGTCTTGCTCTACTACTGTGGCCTGACGGTCTCGGATCCGCCACACCTGGGCCACGCACGCTCGTGGGTCCACGTCGACGTCATGCACCGCTGGCTCGAGCACAGAGGCTACGACGTGCGTCACGTCGAGAACTTCACCGACGTCAACGAGAAGATCGTCGCCCGGATCGGCGAGGACGACCTCGGTGAGAGCGAAGCCGAGGTGGCCGAGACCTACATCCAGCGGACGATCGACGATATGCGCTCGCTGAACCTCCTACGTGCGGAAGTCTACCCACGGGTGTCCGAGCACGTCCCGGAGATCATCGACCTCGTCGAGACGCTGATCGAGAAGGACTACGCCTACGAGTCCAACGGCTCGGTCTACTTCGACGTGACCAGCTTCGAGGAGTACGGCAAACTCTCGAACCAGGAACTCGACGAGATCGAGTCCCAGGGCGACCCCGACGAGCGCACCGAGAAGCGGAACCCGGCGGATTTCGCGCTTTGGAAGGCCGACGGCGTCGATCCCGACGCGATCGACGAACACAGCCACGAGGGCGTCGACCACGGGGACACCCCGCCCGAGGGATTGACCTGGGACTCGCCGTGGGGCGATGGACGGCCCGGCTGGCACATCGAGTGCTCGGCGATGAGTATGGCCCATCTGGGCGAGACGCTCGACCTCCACGTCGGCGGTCGGGATCTGGTCTTCCCACATCACGAAAACGAGATCGCCCAGTCCGAGGCCGCGACCGACCAGCAGTTCGCCAACTACTGGCTCCACTGCGAGCTGTTCCAGATGGACGAAGAGAAGATGTCCTCGAGTCTGGGCAACTTCGTCACCGTCGAGGAAGCAATCGACCGCTGGGGGACGAACGTCATGCGGACGTTCCTGACCGCGGGGTCGTACAACAGCAAACAGCTGTACTCTGACGAGACGATCGCCGAGGCCCAGGAGCGCTGGGACCAGCTCGAGCGCGCCTACGAGGCTGCCGTCGACGCACTCGACTCGCCGCAGGCGAGTTCGAAGGTCGACGACGCGACGTTGCGCGACGAGATCGACGACGCACGCGCGGCGTTTACGACCGCGATGAACGACGACTTCAACACCCGCGAGGCCCAGTCCGCGCTGCTGTCGGTCGCGACGGCGATCAACCGTCATCTCGAGGAGGTCGACGACGACTACGATTACCGCGGGCTTCGACGCGCCGTCGAGACCCTCGAGGAACTGGGCAGCGTCCTCGGCCTCTCCTTTACGGGTGAAACGACGGGCTCGGCGACGCTCGCCGGCGACGTCGTCGAACTCGTCCTCGACGTGCGCGAGGCCGAACGCGACGCCGGCAACTACGACCGCGCCGACGAGTTGCGCGACGAACTCGAGGCGCTCGGGATCGAAGTGCAGGATACCGACGAGGGGGCGAGCTACCGGCTTCCGTCGGGCGAGTGAGCCAGTCCCGTCACGAATAGTGACAGTATTTTTACCAGTAGCCAGCCTGCTCAAGTAGGTCGCGCGTCTCTAGACGATAATGACTAATTCTCGCTCGGTCGTCACCGCCGGGTTCGATGCTCAGCCAGCACACGTGGCGATCCTCGACGACGAGGGAGAGATCGTCTACACGAACGAGTCGTGGAACGCATTCGGCGACGAACAAGGCTTGCCCAAAGACGCGGGACGGGTCGGCGCGAACTATCTTGCAGCCTGTGAGACGAGCAAGGACAACACGGCCACGGAGACGGCGGCAGAGATTCAAGCAGTTATCGACGGCGACCGCGAAGAATTCTCGCTCGAGTATCCCTGTCATACGCCCGAGCGCGACCGCTGGTTCATGATGCGGGCGGCGCCGTACGACCACGCGGGCGAGCAGTTCGTGCTCGTCATGCACGTCGACATCACCGAGCGACACCGACTCGAGCAGCGAACCCGCGAGCAGGCCGCGCGTATGGAGGGGTTCGCGAAACTACTCTCACACGATCTACGCAACCCGCTCTCGGTTGCATTGGCAGAGGCTGAAGCCCTCGAACACGACGACGAGGTCGATCTCGGGACCGATGCCGGGAGTCGGAGTACGTTGCGCTCGTCGCTCGAGCGCATGGCGTCGATCATCGACGACGCACTGGCACTCGTGACGATCGACGAGGTCGCAGAGAGCGAGCGGTCGCTACTTTCGCTCGAGAGGGCAGTCGAGGATGCCTGGGAACACGTCCACACGGAGTCGGCGACCATCGCGATCGTTGGCACCGTCTCGATTCACGCGAACGAGTCCCTGGTGAGTCATCTCTTCGAGAACCTCTTTCGGAACGCGGTCGAACACGGTGGCCACGACGTGACCGTCGAAGTCGGGCCGCTCACCGATGGCACGGACGATCGGACTGTCCTCGAGGGATTCTACATCGAAGACGACGGGCTGGGGATTCCGCCCGACCGCCGCGAGCGAGTGTTCGAATCGGGGTATTCGGTCGACAGCAGTGGGGCGGACAACTCGGGACAGACGCAATCGGCGCAGAACACCGAGAGTGGCTCCGGCTTCGGGCTTGCGATCGTTCGGGAAGTCGCCGATGCACACGGCTGGTCGGTGTCGGTAACTGAAGGGGAAGACGGCGGTGCCAGATTCGAGATTCGGGGCGTCTCGATGTGCGACCTCTATAGAAACAACTGAAACGATTTACACACCGATCGCACAGCCCTCGTTCGATCGGGTGTGCATTGACTTTCAGTGGGCTACGATAGTTCTAGAACCCGAGTGCGGTCGCGACCGAGAGCCCGCTTGCAAGCGCACCGAGCAGATAGCCGCCGATCGCACCGCCGTTGAGCAGCGGCAAGCCTGCGTGGGGTCGGCCTTTGAGGACCATGTACATGAGCACGAGCAGGCCGGCGATCGTTCCCACCAGCGCGCCGAGTGCGGGCAGGTTCAGCGCGATCAGCGGCACTGCAATCGCTCTGGCCTCGAGGAAGTATGCGGCGCTGGCGACGAGAACCGACGGGATAACGGCGTCGCCGAGACCGATAAACAGCGCGTCGCGCTCGAGGGCACCCGCGTCGTCAGCAGCACTATCGTCGGTGTCGGGGTCGGTGCCGCCGTCGGCAGCGCTCGCGTCGGTCTCGCGGTCGTCCTCGAGCACGTCGTCGGTGCTGCCGTCGGCGAGGTAGGAATAGGACAGCGTCATCGGGACGACGAGGACGACGGGGATCTTGAGGTCCATGACGCCTTCGGCGAGATCGAGCATGTGTTCGGTGCCGTAGACGCTGATAGCGTCGTAGACGGCAAGCACCGCGAGTAACAGCAGCGCTGGCAGCAAGCCGAAGCTGATTCCAAACAAGGCAGCGGCACCGGCACCCATCACGACACCCGTCGTATCGATAACGTACCACTCGGGATATAACAGGAGCGCCGCGCCGACGGCGAGCGCGACGACAATCGCGAGCGCGTCGGCCACACCCGCAGCGAGCGGCGGCACGAGCAGTGCCGGCACGAGTTCGGCGAAGACGTACCACGAGATCATCACGCTGACGCCGACGATCAGCAGTCGGATGAGCCACTCGAGGTCGTACTTGAACGCCGCGAGCATCAGCCCGGTCGCGACGAGCATCACCCCGAAGTAGAGAACGCTGTTCGTCGGGTTCTGAGGGTCTTCGACGGCTTGCCGACCCGATTCGTTGAAGGGCTCGACCAGCGCCAGCGCACCGAGCTGGACGCCGAGAAAGAGCAGGACCGTCGTGCCGACGGCGACGAGGACCCGCGTCCGATCGTTCATGTCGCGGCGTTTGCACCCCGCTCCTATTGGCTTTTCCACTCCGCGGTCACGAGACGCGACCACGGCTGACGGAGTCGATGAGAAGAGGCCGACACCGCCGGAAACGTGGCTACCGCGCGTACAGCGTCGAACTCACCAGCGACGGCAGGTGGACGTCGTCGTCCGTCGTCACCGCCAGATACGGTCGCGAGACGGGTCCGAAAACGTCGACGACGCGACCGACCTCCTCGAGCGAGTCGTTGAGGACGGTCGTCCCGATCTCGTCACGGTACGTCTCGGCCGTGTCGTCGTCGACGGCGTCCGCGCGGAGCACCGCAAGCCCCTGTGCCGTGCGGACGACCGCGCCGATCCGGCGCATCTCACTCGCGCATCGCGACGACGTACGCCGCGACGGCTTGCACGAGGTCGTTTTTCGTCGAGTCGTCGGCCCCGCGGACGACGACCCGGCCCCGGTCTGCCCAGTGCTCCCGGGAGTAGGCCTTGTCCCGCTCGATCGTGGCGTCGTACCCGATCTGTTGGACGGCCTTTGCGATCTCGTCGACCGTCGGTTCCTCGACCGCCAACTCCTGTGAGACGCGGCGACCGTCGCTCCGTGAGAGGTCCGCATCGAGATAAGCGGGCCAGATGACGTTCTCGACCATGCGCTCCTCTGTGCGGTCCGGCGAGTAAACCCTTTTCAAAACGATACGTCAGCCATCGCTGTGAGGACGACTCGAGCGATCAAAAAACGCGATCCCGACTGTCCGTGTTATCGTCGCCGCGCGATGAAACCGGCGGCAGCGAGCATGGCGATGAGAGCGGCGGGAACGCCGAATCCGGGAATACTATCGTTGCTTTGGTCGTCCGTTTGGTCGTCCGATGTGTTTCCTCCCTCGGGTGCGTCGTCGAGTTCCTCGCTCGCTTCTGCGTAGGCCTCGGGGTGGACCGTCTCGACGATATCAGTAATCGCGTAGACGACCCGTGGCGCGGGCTGGCTGATGTGATTTGCGTTCACGGCGAGGACGTTGTCGTTCTGGTAGGCGGACGTTGCCTCGACCGATTCGTGGATCGGGGCCGTCTCTCGGTCGTCCGGATAGATTATCCAGTCTGGATCCTCGTTGACGACTGTTTCGGGATTGATCTGGTTGTACGACTGGACGCCTGCCTCGGCTGCGAGGTTCGTCATCCCAGCAGTCGTCAGGGCCTCGTTGATGAACGTTCCCGAGCCGGCGGTATAGCCGTCGCCCATCGCGTAGTACGCCGTCGGGCGTTCTGTCCCGTTGAGCGTTCGTTCGACGATCTCGAGTTGGTCGTCCATCCAGGTGATCGTCTCTTCGGCACCGTCACACTCGCCGGTGAGTTTGCCGACCGTTTTCACGTTCTCACGAACGTCCTCGAGCGACTGTGCTTCCTCGAGGTGATAGACGGTGAGACCGGCGTCGCGAAGTTGCTCGATGTCGGCTTGCTTCGTCGCGTTCGCTGCCAGCACGATGTCTGGGTTCAGCGAAACGACTCGTTCGTGATTGACCGTCCAGCCGTCACCGATGTTCACGCGGTCGCCACGGTCGAACTCACTGGTTGCAGGGCTGTAGGGCATCCCCACGAGCCGGTCTTCGGCTCCGATCTCGAACACCGTCTGGGTGTCGCTGGCCTGCAGCGCGACGATCGATTCGGGTCGCTCCTCGAGCGTGATGGTCTGTCCCGTCGCGTCGGTCAGCTCGAGGGGGTACTCACACGAAACGTCGACGGTCGATTCTGGTTCGGCGTTCGACTGCCCAGCCGCGGTGGGCGCAAACGCGGAAACGACAATTAGTACGGCTAACAGGACGGCTATGTGTCGTTGCATCGCTCCCACCTCACTCCTACTTCAACAAATATTTGCCTACTGCAAGATTGGTTGTTGCATATGTACCGATCGGTCCGAACGACAGTGTGGTCGACAGGGCTGTTCGTCCTGCTCGTCGCGGTCGTTCTCGTCAGTGCCACACTCGGACCGGTCAAGATCGACATCGCGACCGTTGCGATGGCAGTGTTGAACGCGGTCGTGGTCCCTGTGGGCGTGACAGTCGGCAGCACGTCGCTTCCCGTCCTTGGCGTCTCCGTGCCGGTTCCCGGCCTCGAGTACGCTGCGGTCTTTTCGTTCGACGTACCGGTGACACACCAGATCATCGTCAAAGACATTCGACTGCCACGGATCGCGCTCGCAGCGACCGTCGGGCTCGCACTCGGCGCTGCTGGGACGGTGATGCAGGGGTTCTTCCGGAATCCGCTGGCGGATCCGTCGATTATCGGCGTCTCCTCGGGTGCTGCGGCAGGTGCGGTCGCAGCGATCGTCTTTCCGGGGCTCATCCCGTTTGGCGGCCTCCACATCTCGGCCTTTGTCGGCGCGCTCGCGACGGCGTTTCTCGTCTATGCGATCGCGACCGACGGTGGTCGAACGCCGGTTGCGACGCTGTTGCTCGCCGGCGTTGCGATCCAGACGTTTCTCGGTGCGATGATCTCGTATATGCTCGTTCACAGCGGTGACTCGCTGCGACAGGCCGTCTACTGGATGATGGGCCATCTCAACAACAGCCAGTGGGGCGATGTTCTGTTTGCCCTGCCGATCACACTGGTGGGCATCCTCGCCCTCTGTGCGTTTCGCCGGGAGCTGAACGTCCTGTTGCTCGGAGAGGAAGACGCCCACCACCTCGGCGTGGAAGTCGAGCGGACCAAACTCCTCTTGCTCGTGCTCGCGAGCATCGTGACAGCCGCCGGCGTCGCAGTTGCAGGCGTTATCGGCTTCGTCGGCCTCGTCGTGCCACACATCATGCGGCTGATCGTGGGCCCGGACCACCGGATCCTGTTGCCGACCAGCGCACTCGCCGGCGCGTCGTTTCTGGTCGCGACCGATACGCTCGCTCGGATCGGCCCGGCTGTCGTCCCGGTCGGGATCATCACGGCGGCGCTCGGCGCACCCTTCTTCCTGTTCCTGCTCAGCCGCCGAGAGGTGCAGTCACTATGACCGAGCCCAGACGACCACCCGAGACGACAGATGGCGACCTCGAGAGCGACGAACAGTCGCGACCGGATCCAGCGACGATCTCCGTCGAAGATGTCTCGCTGTCCTTCAGCGAGCTCTCGGTGCTCGAGGACGTCTCACTGACGATCGAGCCCGGTGAGTTCGTCGGGTTCGTCGGCCCGAACGGGGCCGGCAAGACCACCCTTTTGCGGCTGATCAGCGGCGCGCTCGAGCCCGATTCGGGGTCGATCGAGATCGACGGGACCGACGTTCACGGGCTCTCCTCACGGGCCTCGAGTCGGCTCGTCTCGGTCGTGCCCCAGGACACGACGCTGTCGTTTTCGTTCCCCGTCCGTGACGTCGTCGAGATGGGGCGACACCCGCATCGCTCCCGGTTCTCGTCGGCGACGCCCGACGACCGGGCGGCGGTCGAGCGCGCGTTAGAACGGACCCGAACGGTCGAGTTGGCCGACCGACCGATCGACGAGGTCAGCGGCGGCCAGCGCCAGCGGGTCGTCCTCGCGCGGGCGATCGCCCAGGCGACGCCGGTCATGCTGTTAGACGAGCCGACGGCGAGTCTCGACGTCAACCACCAGGTCGAGACGCTCGAGCTCGTCCGCGAACTGGTCGACGAGGGTCGGACCGTGATCGCAGCGATCCACGATCTCGATCTCGCGGCACGCTACTGTGACCGACTGGTGCTGCTGTCGGATGGGGCGGTCGCCAGAGACGGCCCACCGTCAACAGTGCTGACCGGCGACGCGCTGGCCGACTCCTTCGACGCGAACGCAGTCGTCACACAGAATCCGGTGACGGGAACCGAGACGGTGACCGCGCTGGCGGATGCCCGCGAACCGGAGCCAGCGTCGCGCCCGGACCGGGTTCACGTCCTTGGCACGGGAACCGCCGCGGGCGGCGTCGTCGCCAGACTCGAGTCCGCGGGGATCGACGTGACGCTCGGCCCCGTCTCGAGTGGCGACGCTGCAGCCGAGACGGCCCGCTCGCTGGGCGTCGAAACGGTTGAGACCGAGCCGTTCGCGCGCCTGACCGCCGACGACCGTTCTGCCGCCGCGGGGCTGATTCGCGAGGCCGACGTGACGGTGCTTGCGGATCTGGTTCTCGGTGCTGGCACGCAGCCCCTGCTCGAGACACTCGCGACCACAGCCGGAGTGGTGGTCGTCGAAACACGACCTCTCTCCGAGCGCGATTTCGCGGATGCGGACGCTCGAGCGCGGTACAACGCCTGTTGCGAGCGAGCAGTGGACGCGACGCTCGAGGGGATCCGTGATGCGGTCGTCGAGGCAGCGACGAGTAGTTCGAATCCGCGGTCGACAGTCGACTCGATCGACGCCGACGATTGAGTGGGGTGCTGTCGAGAGTTCCTGGCACGTCTCACAGGTCGTCGGTGGGGATGGGACGGCACTGACTACTCAGTCGATAGTATCGCAGTTCCTGTATTCAGACGAACGGCTGACTCGCGGTAAGTACAGCAACCTCTTTTACCGGGGTCCTCCCTCGTTCGCGTTGCTCACTCGGTCGAACCCCGGCAAAACCCGTTGATGCAAAAAGACCGCCGTCGCGAGGTGAAACCCCGCTCCGGCGGCGAACCGCTCGCTTCGCTCGCGGATGCTTGTTTACCGCCTGCCGTTCAATAAGCATCTGTAGTTCCGAATCGGACGTTCAACGATACCCAGCGGTATGTCACCGACGACCCGCGAGCGGACTGGACGGTTTTTTACCCCTCCGCCACCGAGTGGCCGCCAATGACTGAGTACGATTACGAGGCCCTCGGACTCGTCGCCGGGCTGGAGATCCACCAGCAACTCGATACGGCGACGAAGCTGTTCTGCCAGTGTCCGACCGACCTCCGCGAACCCGACGCGGCGACGCGGTCGTTCACGCGCTATCTCCACCCCACCCGGAGCGAACTGGGCGAACTCGACGACGCCGCCGTCGAGGAGAGCATGGTCGAACGAGAGTTTGAGTATCTCGCCTACGATTCGACGTGTCTCGTTGAGGAAGACGACGAGCCACCACACGAACTCGACGACGAGGCCCTCGAGACGGTGCTCGAGATCGCCCAGCTGATGGACATGAACCCGGTCGATCAGGCCCACGTCATGCGCAAGATCGTCGTCGACGGCTCGAACACGAGTGGCTTCCAGCGCTCGTCGCTGATCGCCACCGACGGCGAAATCGAGACGAGCGACGGGGCCGTCGGGATCGAGGATCTCATGCTCGAGGAAGAGAGCGCCCAGCGCGTCGAAGAAACCGACGACGGCGTCCGCTACAGCCTCGACCGATTGGGAATCCCGCTTGTCGAGATCGGGACCCAGCCTGACATCTCCTCGCCCGAACAGGCCCTCGAGGCCGCCGAGCGGATCGGGATGCTGCTGCGCTCGACGGGCAAGGTCAAACGCGGCCTGGGAACGATCCGCCAGGACGTCAACGTCTCCATCGAGGAGGGCGCACGCGTCGAGATCAAGGGCGTCCAGAGCTTAGACGACATCGACGACATCGTCCGCAACGAGGTCGGTCGGCAGGCCGAACTCGTCGAGATTCGTGACGAACTCGAGGCACGCGAGGCGTCGGTCGGCGAGACGCAGGACGTGACCGCGGTCTTCGAAGACACCGACAGCGGCGTCATCCGCGGCGCGCTGAACGCAGGTGGCTCCGTGATGGCGGTGCCACTGTATGGCTTCGACGGCCTCGTTGGCCGTGAAATCGCGCCCGACCGACGGCTCGGCACCGAGTTCTCGGATCACGCCAAGCGCCACGGCGCGGGCGGGATTTTCCACACCGACGAACTCCCTGCCTACGGCGTCACCGACGAGGAAGTGGCGGCGCTGCGCGACGCAGTCGGCGTCGATCCCGCAGACGCCGTCGCGATCGTCGCCGACGAGACTGACATCGCCGAGAATGCCATCGACGCCGTCGCCGACCGGGCTGCGACCGCGCTCGAGGGCGTCCCCGAGGAGACCCGCGGCGCGAACGACGACGGGACCACCCGCTACCTCCGTCCCCTTCCGGGGGCGGCGCGGATGTACCCCGAGACGGACGTGCCGCCGGTCGAACCGGACCCGAGCGACGTGCCCGAACCCGAACTCCTCACCGCAAAGGTCGAGCGCTATCAGGACGAGTACGATCTCGGCGAAGGGCTAGCCGAACAGGTCGCCTACGGGAAGTACATGCCGCTATTCGAGGATGTAGTTGCCGACAGTGTCGATCCGACGCTGGCTGCGACGACGCTCGAGTCGACGCTGACCGAGCTCCGGCGCGACGACGTTCCCGTCGAGGCGCTCACCCGCGAGCACATCGAGGACGTCCTCGAGATGGTCGACGACGGCGACCTGCCAAACGAGGGCGTGCCGGACCTGCTGACGGTGCTGGCCGAAGCGCCGGCCCAGACAGCCGAAGCGGCAGCCGAAGACGCCGGACTTGGCGGTGCCGACGAGGACGAGGTCCGCGAGGCCGTCGTCGAGGTCGTCGAGCGCAACGCGTCGCAGGTCGAAGCCGAGGGGATGCAGGCGTTCTCCGGGCTCATGGGTGAGTGTATGGGTGCGCTCCGCGGGAAAGCGGACGGTGACCTCGTGAGCCAGCTGCTCCGTGAGGAAATCCAGAAGCGAGCCTAAGTCAGCCCTCGACTAACTCCTCGAGCAGCGTCTCGAGACTGTAACTCTGCAAAGCGTCTCGTTCTTCGACCGCTGAGATGACGAACGTCGAGACAGTTCGGTCGACGCCCTCGAGTTCCTCGAACTCGGCGATCAGCCGCTCGACCATCTCGCTGCCGCTCAGTCGCGCGACGACGATGAAGTCCGTCTCGCCCATCGTGAAGTAGACGTTCGTGACACCCTCGACGGTCAGGAGCCGATCCGCGAACTCCTCGTAGGAGCCCTGGTAATCGGCGTGAATCTCGACTAAGACGGTGACGCCGAGGCCGAGTTCCTCGAGATCGATGTCGTAGCGGTCGTTTGCGATGATTCCCTCCTCACGAAGGTTGTTGAGCCGATAGTGGATCGTCGAGACCGGAATCCCGGTCGCTTCGTGGAGTCGCTCGGGGCTCCCTGTCTCGAGTTCGGCGATCGCCTTGAGCAGGCGCACGTCGCGGTCGTCCATACGACCGCGTCGGACGGCAGCGCGTATGTGTCTTCCGACCGACGTAATTGGAGTGATCTACAATATACTGCCTGACTGTGAACCCATCTTCGGATAGTATTCGTATGTGTGATTTGTAATTCGGGAATATACGGTCGCTTGTAGAAGGGTCTAAGTATCGCAGTCGGTTCCGAATCGAATATGAATCTACTTGGATCAATGCCAGATGGATATCGCGAGGCGACACTCTTTTCGATCCTCGCGCTCTGCTGGGGGAGTTCGTTCGTCGCGATCGAGATCGGCCTCGAGTACGTGCCACCACTGCTGTTCGCCGGGCTTCGCTACGCGCTCGCGGGCGTAATCGTCCTCGGGTACGCGATCGTCGTGGCCGATCGCACGCGACCACGAGGGAAGGCGGAGTGGCTTGCCGTCACGGTTGCTGGCGTCTTCGTCATCGCGCTCTATCACGGGCTCTTGTACCTCGGAGAACTGTACGTCTCGGGGGCCGTCGCAGCGACCGTCGTCAGTACGGCGCCGATCCTGACAGCAGCGTTCGCCGGCATCGTCCTCCCGTCGGAACGAATCGCGCCCGCTGGCATCGTTGGCTTCGTGCTTGGACTCGTCGGTGTAATCGCGATCGTCCAGCCCTCACCCGATGCGCTCGCTGGTGAGGTCACCGTCGGCGCTGTCCTCGTGTTCGCCTCCGCCGTCGCGTTCGCTCTCGGCAGCGTCCTCGTTCGACCGATCGACGCGGCGGCGTTGCCACTCGAGACGCTGCAGGCCTGGGCGATGCTCATCGGCGCGGGTGTGTTGTTGGGGTGGTCGTTCCTCCGCGGCGAGTCGGTCGCGGCAGTCGAACTGACCACCGAAATGCTGCTCTCGTTTGGCTACCTGACGATCATTTCCGGCGTGTTCGCCTTTTTGCTCTACTTCGAACTGCTCGAGCGAAGCGGTGCAACGCAGGTTACCCTCGTCAGTTACGCCGAGCCAGTCGTTGCGATGGGTGTTAGCTGGCTTGTGCTGGGACACGTCGTCGACTCGCTGACGCTCGTCGGGCTGGTGACGATCCTCGCAGGCTTCGTCGTCATCAAACGCCGAGCGCTCCGATCGTTGCTCCGCTCGCTCCTCGAGGGACGGTCGGCTGCGACCTCGTGAGTAGGTTCGGTGTGTACACAGACACACCGTCCACCAGTCTTTGTGGTTTGTCACCATTTGTCAATTACGGGGCGAGAATCCCCGAATATCTGCACCGGCGGAAACATTTATCAGCACGCACGTTGGCCGATTGCATGACCAATGTCCGAGACGCGAGATTCCGAGACAACGGCGCTTACAGCGGTTTGTCACGTGCGCGCACCGTTACTGCTCGAGCCGATCGACGAGCAGGTCGAGACGCTGCGGGCCTGTGAATCCGAGAGCGCGATCGACGAGTTGCTGCTTCGAAGCTGGCCCCAAGAGGTCGCGCTGTCCGATGAAAGCCCCTATCAGGAAGTCATCGACACCTACGAACGGTTCACCCAGTGGGCCGACGAGCGCGGCGTCAGCGTCCAGCCGCCGTTCCGCGAGCGATCGACGACCTCGCAGGTGACCGGTAAGACGCGAGACCGGCTGGTGACACCGCTTTTGTGTCTCGAGGTGTACGCCGACGACGAACTGGTCGGCGTCTTCCCCCACACGGACGAGCGAACCGAGGAGACGTACACGACCGACGAGGCGATTGCCACGCTCAGAACCGATGAGGTGCCGGAACCGCTCGGCTCGGTCGCACGCGAGGCAGAGACGGCTGCGACATCGAATACGTGTCCTGACTGTGGCGGGACGCTGGTCGACGGCCAAGGGCTGTTCGCCTGCAGTGACTGTGGCTGGATCGGCACCGTCACCGAGACCGGTCGGTACGAACCACAGCCGGATGAACTCACGAGCGAGCGCGAACCGACACTGATCGCGACTCGATAATCAGCGACCCAAGACGACCGCCGCGCCTACTCGCGTGCGAACTCCTCGCCGTACTCGGCATCGACCGTCACGGTCGTCTCGGCGCGGTCGAACGTGGCCGAATTTGCTTCCGTTCCCAGCGATGACTCGAGTCCGTCTTCGTCGACCAACTCGTCACTGCTGTAGCTGACAGTGACGCGTGCGGTTGCGGTATCGCTACTGGTGACCGACAGGGTTTGATAGACGCCGTACGCGCCCTCGAACGCACCAAATTCGAACTGCAATCCGTTCCCGTCGTTTGTCTGATCGTCCGAGAGCGTCCCCGACGCGAACGCGTCGTTGTCAGTGTAGAGACAGCAGGCGATCCCGCTGTTTTCACCGGCTCGAAGCAGTCGCTCGAACTCGGCGTCGGCCTCGTGTTTCGGTAGTCGGTCGCCGGCTGCCGTCGCGACCGTTCGCTCGACGGCAGTCATTGGATCGAACGACGAGTCGTCCCCGTTCGGATACGAGTACGCGTACACGTCGTCTGCAACGCCGACGATCTCGTCGCTGGCGCTGTCGGCGTAGACGGCGTAGCCGTCGGCCTCGGCCTCGAGACGGTAGCCTGCGGCCTCGAGAGCGGACGTGATGCCGTCACGGTCGTACGAGCCGACGAGTGCGTACACGCCGTTGGCGTAGACGAACTGTTCCTCGCCGGTTTCGGTCTCGTTGTTGTCGTCGTACGCACTGACTCCGGCGGAGTTGGCGAGCTGTCCGAGCCCGTACGAACAGAGGAGTGCAACGACGACGGGATTACCGACGAGTGGATCCGTCGGTTCCTCGCCCGCCTCGGCACCCTGATCTTTGATCAGGGTAGACATCGTTCGGATGTCGATCGCCCCGTAGAAGTACTTCGGGCGGTCGGTCGTCGACAGCATCGAGGCGTACGGTGGTAAGTCGCCACCAGCCGCGTCGGTGGATCCATCGGTGGCGGGATCCGTGCTATTCCCGTTTCCGTCGGACGATTCCGAGCAGCCGGCGAGAAACGCCATTCCGCCGGCCAGCAGTCCCAGCGCGTTCCGTCGACGAAGATTAGTCATCTCGTGGTGATGGTCACTGAACCCGTATTATTGTACTGGCCTGCGGGCGATGACCCGTCCACGTGTCCCGTTATGATCGACTCGCGGTCCTGTTACGACTGATCCGCGTTCTCGGCCGGTCGTTCGGTCGCCCGGCGAAGTATTCCGAGTAACGTGTTTGCCTCGCGTTCGGTCAGGTCTGCCCGACCGAACACCCGTCGGACCATCCGCATCGTCTTGTCGTGCTTTTCGTCGGGATGGTTGAGTTCCTCGAGTAAGGCACCCCACTGATCGTAAAGCCGATCGACGGTCGGTTCGGGGGCACGGACGCGCTCGAGGTCGGGCAACTGCGTCTCGTCGCCGAGGGTCAGCGATCGGAGTTCGTAGAGCGTGATCGTGGCTGCCTGTCCCAGGTTGAGCACGGGGTAGTCGGTGTTTGCCGGGATCGAGCAGATTTCGTCGATCCGGGCGAGTTCCTCGTTCGTCAGGCCGACGCGTTCGCGCCCGAAGACGAGGGCGGTCGGTGCCTCGACGGTCGGCAACCGGTCGGCGAGGTCTGCGGGCGTCGAGTAGGGAAATCGCATGTGGCTGTTGTCGTCTTCGTTCGTCACCGCCGTACAGCCGATCGTGTGATAGTGTTCTACGAGATAGTCGAAACTGATCTCGTCGGCGTTCGGGAGGATATCCTCGCGAGCGTGGCCCGCGAAGCCGTAGGCCTCGCCGTCGGGGTCGAGTTCGGGCGGATCGACGAGCAGGAGGTCCTCGAAGCCGAAGTTCTTCATCGCGCGGGCGATCGTCCCGACGTTGCCGGGCGACTGTGCGTCGACGACCGCAACCGACGGCGGTGTTCGACTCGCAGGTGGGTCGGCTGGTGACGACTTGTCGGTCATTGGCTCGAGGATGTGACGTGCTCGAGACAGGGCAGTGCTGTCAGGTCGCCGTCCGCTTCGGTCGCAAACGGCGGTCGCGACTGAAACGCTGTAACCATCGGATTCATAGCTAGGTTTCAGCGCGGGACCGTCAAAAGAGACGCGTTCACGGTTCGATGGCGTTGGCGAGGAGCGGGTGAACCGTCTGTCACTGATTGCTTGGCTGTGTGTCGTTTCGACACCGGTAGTGGGCCAGTAAACGATGGTCGCAGGACTGATCTGTCGTTCACTGTATCTATTCTAGCTTTCTCTAGATTCTAGTCTAGAGATTCTACTAGATATAGACATTCGTGATCTAGATACTAGATATTCTAGGGAACGGTACGATAGTGACTGCTAGTGAGCGAGGTAGAGCATAGAGGTCTATAGAGACGCTACCGAGCAGGTCTGTCTCCAAAAACCGAACGATAGGAAAGCAGACGGGGGACACTAGCGGATGTATTTTCGGCTCGAGAGACGTCAGAACGGGTTGTGACACGGATATTCGGCCTAAGTGCCGAGTGTGAGAGGGACACACCCCCCTCGCGTTTGTAACACTATCTACGTCTGGGGACCCTGATTTGGAACACACCAGTATCGCGGATGTAAAATCGGTGCAAAATCGGGATTTCACTGCCGAAATCTGGTGATTCATCTCGACCACCCCCTCCCTCTCGCCGTTACAAACGCGAGGGGGGTGTGTCCCCGGTCGCTGATCGGCAAATCGTTTGTTCGACTCTCCCTCGAGAGGGTTTGTGGCAGTCTCGAGGGTATTCTGTCCGTGGCTGTTGGACGTGATCGCCGGTCCGAAACCCCGGACAACGGGTTGCTGACCGGGTCATGCCTCCGAGCTTTACACCCGCGACGGGGGTGGGGGTGTCCATCGCGGTCGATTAGAAGCGCGAGGCCGGCGTTTCGGGAGATTTTCGGTCAGGCGGCCACGACCTGCCTGTTGAGTCGCTCTGACGGCGAATTTACACCCGCGATCGATCTCCACAGGTTTATTTCAATCCAGTTGAAAGGGGCGGAGTAGTGCAATGTCCGCCAACGACGATCGAGACCCGCTCTTTCGGTACGACGATCCGGTCTTTGCCGACGAGCGTCTGCTCGAGATCACGCACCTGCCCGGTCCGGATCGGATCGTCGGGCGCGACGAGCAGATGCAACGGGTTGCGGACGCCCTGAATCCGGCGATCTTCGGGAGCGAGCCCAACCACCTGTTCATTTTCGGGAAGACCGGCACCGGCAAGTCACTTATTTCGCGATCGGTCACCCAGCGCGTCATTACGGAAGCCGAACACGACGACGTCACCGTGAAGTACGCCTTCATCGACTGTGGCGAACAGAACACAGAAGCGTCGATCGTCAAGACGATCGCCCAACTCGTCAACGAACCCGACGAGAGCGGGGTCACCGTCCCCGACCGTGGCCTGGGCACCGGCGATTACTACAAGCGCCTCTGGCAGGCCGTCGACCACTGTACCGACGTCACCATCGTCATTTTAGACGAAATCGACATGCTCGAGGACGACGAAGTCCTCCGCAAACTGTCGCGAGCTGGGGAGAACCGACGCATCTCTGACTCGAGCATCGGCATCATCGGCATCTCGAACAAGATCGATTTCCCCGATCACCTCTCCGAACGCGTCAAGTCGAGTCTCTCGCGGGACGAACTCGTCTTTTCGCCGTACGATGCGAATCAACTCGTCGAGATCTTGGAGAAACGCCGCGACGCCTTCCACGACGGCGTGCTCTCCGACGATGTGATTCCACTGACCGCCGCGCTCGCAGCCCAGGAACACGGCGACGCGCGCAAGGCGATCGACATCCTTCGGAACGCTGGCCGGATCGCCAAGAAGCGAAACGAGTCCCAGGTCACGGCCGACCACGTCCGCGACGCCAAAGAGAAGACCGAGGCCGACCGCTTTAACGAACTCATCGAAGGCTCGCCCCAGCAGGCCAAGGCGATCCTCTACTCGCTGACGCTGCTGACCGAAAACAGCTCGGAAAAGGAGTTCCCGACGAAGATCATCTACAACCAGTACAAGGAAGTCGCCCGCCAGCTCGACTTCGACGTCCTCTCCGAACGCCGGGTCCAGGAGATCCTCCAGGAACAGAACTTCCTCAACGTCATCCAGTCCGAACGCGAAGGCCGCGGGCGCGGCCGCGGCGCACACGCGAAACACCGCTTGCTCGAGAATCCCTCGATCGTCAAGAAAGTCCTCCTGCGGGATTCGCGGCTGGCCGTCTTGGAAGACGACGAGTAGCGGGCCCGCTGCTGGTTGCGCCTGGGTTTGGTCTGTCGACAACTCTCATCCTACCTGGAACGGTTACATTTTCCAATCAGTCTCCCTAGACGACTACTGGTCCTTATATATTGGCCGCGTGGTGGTAGAAATCACTATAATATGAACAAACGAGTGGTAATTCAGATTGTGATGAAATCTTATAGCACTATAGTCCAATATCGGCCTACAACTGATGACGAACTTCGTTACCGAACTCCAATCGTCTGTGATGGCAAACCGGACGGCGGTCGCACTCGAGCGCGACGGCTCGATGACGTTTTCACAGCTGTGGTCCGCGACGAATTCGTTTGCGGGTGGGCTCACGAACCGGGAAATCACGGCTGGCGACCGCGTGGTGATCCACGCGGCGAACTCTCGAGCCGTGCTGATCGGCGTCTACGGGGCGCTTAGAGCCGGTTGCGTCCCCGTTACCCTCCCTCAGTCGTACGAAAGCTGGGACGTCAGACACGTCTTGAACGAGACCGAGGCGAAGGCGCTCGTCACCGACTCGAGCCCGATCATGGGCCTGCTCGCGAGCAGCGAACCGTTGCGCGTCGCGGTCACTGTCGACAGCGACGCACGGATGGGGATCGACCTTCCCGACCTCCTCGACAACGGCGGGATGAACGGCGCGAACTCGCGGACCGGGATCGATATCGTGCGACGGGCGGACGACGCGCCGGGGCTGATCGCGTACCTCGAGCGGGATACCGACGAGCCGATCGCCGTCGTCTACACGCACGCTACTCTCAGCGCTAGTGCCGCTGCCGGGGCGACGATCTGTCGAGACGAGGAGAGCGCCACGCTCGAGGCACATCTCGGCGCGTGCCGACTGTCAAACCCGATCGAACTGTTGTTCGGCGTGAACGCGACGCTCGTCAGCGGCGGGCGATACCGACCGGTCGCGAGCCCGGACTCGGACACGATTCGGTCGTTGCTCGTCGCCACCGATGTCGATCGTGCCTTCGTTACACCCGCGCAGTACGATGGGCTCCGGGCGAGCGGGACGAGCATGGCCAGACGCGGACTCGCGATCGTCGACGCGACACCCACGACGACCCCCGAACAGGTGGCCGAGACCGACGACGCCGTCCGCCTCGTCGGTCGTCCGGAGACCGGGATCACCCACGTTCGCACGCGAGCCGATATCGACACCGGCTGGCTCGGTCGACCGCTGTCCGGCGCTCGAGCGCGCGTCGTCAGCGGCCCGACGGATGGGGAACTCGCGGTCGGAGGGCCGGGTGCCATGGACGAATACTACAACCGACCGGCGCTGACCGACGACGCGACCGTCACCATCGACGGCACGCGCTGGCTCAGAACCGGCGTTCCCGCAACCGCCCGCGATGGGACGGTCTTTCTCAGCGAGGACGCCGACACTGCCCGTGAGACGGCGGCGACGTGAGCGAGCACCGTTCGCCGGAACCACGATACCTTTTGGCGTCGCTTCCACAGACGGGATATGGACAGCGTCGACGCCGCCGGACTGGGGATCGGTGACGAGTATCCGCCCCGGATCATGGGTGTGTTGAACATCAGCGAAGAGTCGCCGTACGATCCGAGCGTCTACGACGACCCCGGCGAGGCGGCCCAGTACGTCGACGAGGAACTGATCGACGAGGGAGCCGATATCGTCGATATCGGCCTCGAGTCGGCGAACAAACGCTTCGACGTGCTCTCGGCCGAAGAGGAACTTGACCAGCTTCACCTCGCGCTCGAGACGATCGAGAGCGTCTCCGGAGATGCGATCTTCTCGATCGAGACCCGCTATGCGGCAGTCGCCGACGAGGCCCTCTCACAGGGCTTCGACATGGTCAACGACATCTGTGGCTTCGCCGACCCGGAGCTGCCCGCGGTCTGTGAGGACCACGACGCGGCGGTCGCGAAGATGGCGAGTCCGCCGGATATCGAGCGACCGGGTGCCGTCGAGGAGACCGACTGGGCTGCCCGGAAATCGACCGCGTGGGCCGCCGAAGCCGACTACGTCGATCAGGTCTCCGAGGCACTGAAACAGAACGGCTTGACCGACAAGACGATCATCGACCCTGCCTTTGGCGGCTGGAGCGAGGCCCAGACGCTCGCCGACGACCGTGAGACGTTCCGCCGACTGCGAGAGTTCCGGGCGCTCGAGCGCCCGATGCTGGTCTCGATCAACCGGAAGAACTTCCTCGGCGAGATCGCCGGTCGCGAGACCGACGAGCGACTGCCAGTCAGCCTCGCGGCGACCTCGATGGCCGTCGAACGCGGCGCACACGTGATCCGGACCCACGACGTGGCCGAGACGCGGGACGCGGCCCTGATCGGCAAGGCGTTTACCGAGCGTGCGAGCGCGACCGCAGACGGTATCACGATCTCACAACTGGACGTCACCTCCACTCGCGAGTTCCGAACGCAGCTCCGCGAGCGCGGCATCGATCCCGCGATTGCCGACGACTGGCAGGGTCAACTGCTCGAGCTCGATGGCCTCGATCCCGAGGCGATAGATCGGCTTGTTGCCATCGCGACCGAGCAGGGAGTAGTCGTCAGACGCACGGCTGACGGGGCGTGCTTGCTCGTGGGATCGACAGCCAACGTTTCCGCCGTTGCTGGCGCGCTCTCGTCTGAAACCGATTGTCTTGGAAAGCTCGGCGAGAAGCTGTCAGGGGTGCTGCGTTAAGAGAAAGCTTATGCCGGATGATTCAAAATGGTGGAGTGGACGCCGGGCGGCCTCCCGGGTAGGGGTACTTTGGAGGCGACCCCCGGCCCACAACACGGAATTATTGTGGTACTACACCGATCAGTGACAACTGTGGCAAGCCGTGTATACCGCCAGTTGACAGTCGCGGATACTGAGACGGGCTCCTATCAGTGGGTGTCGGTGGGCCCGCGACTGTCCTGCGGTCGGGCCGGGACATCGGGACAGCAGACCGTCTGAGACCGAACACACAAAGCGATCGCCCGACGAGATCGTCTATGGAGTTCGACGAGTGGGAACCGGTCTACGAGACGATCCTGGACGATTTCGGCTACGACCGCGCTGGCGACGAACGCGGGCGCGATCTCCTCGCGTCGTTGCTCGAGACGTCGTTCGACCCCGCCGACCTCTCGATCATCCGTGACGCGACCGTCGCTGTTGCCGGTGCCGGTCCCTCACTCGAGACCGAGCAGGCTCTCGAACGAGCACGCGCAGCCGATGTCGTCGTCGCCGCGTCGACTGCCGTCGATACCCTCGCGAGCGACGGGATCGACGTCGATTGTATGGTGACCGACCTCGACAAGAACCCCGACACCGTCGTCCGACTCACCCAGCGCGGCGTGCCGGTTGCAGTCCACGCCCACGGCGACAATCTCGAGTCGATCCGCGAGGTCGTTCCCGACTGTGACGCTGCATTCGTCCTGCCCACGACCCAGGCCGCACCCCGCGGCCCGGTCCGAAACTACGGTGGCTTCACCGACGGCGATCGCGCGGCCTTTCTCGCCGACCACCTCGGCGCCGCGAGCCTTACGTTCGTCGGCTGGGACTTCGACGACCCCGCGGTCGACCCCGTGAAAGCGCACAAACTCGAGTGGGCCGAGCGGCTGCTTATCTGGCTCGAGTCGCGCCGCGACGAGCGCTTTGCGGTCCTCGACGGTCGGCGAGACGCGATCGAGACAGACGCGATTCCCGTCACGGAGCCGTAGCGCCACGCTACCGGGTCCGTTCTACGCACTGTCGGCTGCGTGTGGCTCACCGGATTCGATATTCGACGATGTCGCTGCTGCCACAGGCCGGACACGTCGACACGGACTCGAGCGTGGTCCCACACCGCCGACACTCCTCGATGACTGTTCGCTCGTCCGTCCGAAACAGGACCGTCTCGAGCGCTTTCCGCACTGTCGACCGCGTCGTAGTACCGTTCTCTCGACTCCGCATGACTGGTCCGTTGCGAATATCACAATTCGTTATTGTCTCGTTAGACAGACTGACATGAGATTCGATATCGATACGACGCGGTAATCGGCTCCTACGGCCTCGAGATCGCGACCCGCTCGCCGACGAGACGAATCGCTTTTCGCTTAAAATAGTGCGTCGAGTTCGCCGCCGGTGTCCATCAGCGACGCGAACTCTTCGTCGGCGCTGGTCTGGACCTCCGTGGTCGTCTCCTGTGTCTCGATCGCGACCTGCTGGAGCCGGTCGATCCGCGGCACGTCGGTCACGCCCGACAGCAGGACGATCGCACCGACTTCGTCGCGATCGGGGAGGGGGTAGTCGCCGCCGCGGATCTCCATGCTTCCGGTCTCATCCTCGAGCCACTGGCGACCGCGCTCGACGCCCTTGCGATTTAAGTGGGACGGCGGGCCGGTGGCGACGACGAGCCCACGATCTGCGCTGGCGACCTCACAGGGAAGCGTCAACCGCCCGAGAGTGGCCTTCCGGACGAGGCTGGTTAGCCGGTTGGTCGCTTCCCCTTCATCGAACGTCTCGTCGCTGCTGGTCAGCGAGGAGAGGAGTCCGTCGTTCGTCTCGACGGTTTCGCTCGCGTAGCCGATCGTGGAGACGCCGCTGCTCGAGAGCGTGTTGATGATCTCCGAGGAGTCGACGACGCTCTCGGCAACGTGGTCGCCCTGCTGGACCTCGCCGGCGGCAAAGAGGAGGCCGAACCGCTCGGCGATTTCGCGGTTGATGCGGTCGTAGCCGCTGCCGACGGACTCGCCGGCGCTGCGCCAGGCGTCGTTATCGAAGACGAGCAGGTTGTCGACCTCGTCGACGAACGTCCGGAACGACCGGGCGGCGTTGAGTGTGTAGATGCTGCCCTCGTCCGTTCCGGGGAGGAGACCCAGTCCGTAGACTGGCTGGGTGTAGATCCGCCGCAGCTGTCTCGCGAGGACCGGTGCGCCGCCGCTGCCGGTGCCGCCGCCCATACCGGCGACGACGAGGAACGCGTCGATCTCGTGGGCCGGAACCCGGTCGATCGCAGCCTGAATCTCGTCGCTGTCCGATTTAGCGATTTCTGCGCCGAGTTCGTTGTCCGCACCGACGCCGTGGCCCTTGACGCGAGCCTGCCCGATGAGGACGCGGTTTGCCATCGGAACGTGCTCGAGTCCTTTGAGATCCGTCGTCGCGGAATTGATCGCGATCGCCGATTCGACGAAGCCGCCGTCGATCCGAGCGTCGAACGCCAGGAACTCGTCGACGACCTTTCCGCCCGCTTGACCGAAGCCGATGAGTGCGAGTTTCATAGCTGTCTCTCGTGGCCGTTCCCTGGAGTGGCTGCGGTCGACCGGTGAGGGTCGGCGCGCCCCGTTGTCATGGGAACGGGTTCCACACCACGACGGTCCGGGGACGCAGGCATTGTTATGACCGGCATACAAATGGAGTAAAGACAGTCATGGACTCATTATACTCATCGAACAGCGACTTTCATCGATCAACGATCAGTGGTGAGTTGCTCGAGCCCTGCCGTCGCTCACGGATCGCCGGAAACACGATGTTTTCCCCGCTCGAGTCGTCACGTCACGTGTGATCGTACACTGGCACCGTCGGGATCTCCGCCCGAGCGACAATCGCGGGCTCGCACGCGCCGCGAGCGATGGGCCGGTCGTCCCGCTTTTCGTTCTCGATCCGACCGTCCTCGAGTACGCCTCGCCGATCCGGGTTGCGTGTCTGCTCGAGGCCCTCGACGACCTGCGGGCGTGGTACCGCGAGCACGGAAGTGACCTGCTCGTCGTCCGAGGTGAGGCGAGTGCGGTCGTCCCCGAGGTCGCAGCCGAGTACGACGCGACGCGCGTCGTCTGGAACGAGGACTACAGCGGGCTCGCGCAGGACCGCGATCGGGCGGTTCGGGCGGCGCTCGAGGATGCCGACACTCCGTGTGAGTCGATCCACGACGCGATCCACCACGAACCGGGGTCGATCACGCCGAATCAGGGCGCACACTACTCGGTGTTTTCGTACTTCTGGAAGAAGTGGCGCGATCGCGAAAAACGGGACCCGGTCGACGAACCCGATCCGGGCAACCTCGCTGCCGTCTCGGGTAACCCGATCCCGTCGCTCGCGGACCTGGGGTTCGACGCCCCCGAGGCGACGCCGCCGACGGTGACGACGGCAGCGGCTCGAGAGCGCGTCGCGGCGTTCTGTGCGGGGCCGATCTACGACTACGCGGCGCGACGCGACTACCCCGCCGAGAGTGGAACCTCGCGGCTCTCTCCCCATCTCAAGTGGGGGACGATCGGCCCGCGAGAACTGTACGCGGCGACCGACCGAGCCGCCCGGCGGGCGGAGACGGACGACGACCGCGAGAGCGTCCGTGCGTTCCAGCGCCAACTCGCCTGGCGGGAGTTCTACGCCCACGTGCTGGCGTTCAATCCCGAGACCGTCACCGAGAATTTCAGCGGCTACGAGAACGAGATCGAGTGGCAGAACGATCCGGTCGAACTCGAGGCCTGGCAAGCCGGCGAGACGGGGTATCCGATCGTCGACGCGGGGATGCGCCAGCTTCTCGCGGAGGGGTGGATGCACAACCGCGTGCGGATGCTCGTCGCCTCCTTTTTGACCAAGGATCTCCTGACCGACTGGCGAGTAGGATACGACTGGTTCCGGCAGCAACTCGCGGATCACGACACGGCAAACGACGTCGGCGGCTGGCAGTGGGCGGGCTCGACCGGCACCGACGCTCAGCCGTACTTCCGGGTGTTCAACCCGATGAAACAGGGCCGAGAGTACGATCCCGACGGCGAGTACATCCGTGAGTACGTCCCCGAACTTGCCGATGCGACCGCCGACGAGATCCACAGCTGGCACGAGTTAGCGCCGGCTGAACGAGAGGAGGCCGCCCCCGCGTATCCGGCACCGATCGTCGACCACGCCGACCGTCGGGAGCGGGCGATCGACCTGTTCGAACGGGCGCGCGGTGAATGATCGGCGTCGCGGGTGTACAACCTGCTGTCGCCGTCGATCCGGCACGTGATTCTCGAGCAGTTACCACCGGACATCGAGGATAGATAATCACTCCCAGTCAGTAAATTACTGTATTCGCCATTATCCTTATCAACGTGAATCCCTACAGGACTAGTATGTCCACTCCGGACGAGACGTCGATGCTCGATGGGGGGTGGTCGCCGTCACAGGCGATCATTGAAGCCATCGCTGCCGAGGAGGGCATCGACGTCACCGATGTCGAGCCCCCGGAGTACGACCCGCTGTTTACGGTGGTCAATCCCGAGGCGCTCGACGACCTGTTTACCACCACTGGCGGCGGTGCCAGCACTGTGGTTGTCCATCTCGAGTACGAGGGCTACGAGATCGTCGTCCGCTCTGACTGCAACGTCGAGGTCCGAGATCGTTCGGCGAACGAGTCGGTTGGTCGGCCGATCGAGGAGTAGTCTCGCTGGCTCATACGGTCTGCTGTCACTGGGTTGCGGGTGCGTCGGCACTGACTGACAGGTGTCCGTATCACTCCGCCCAGTATGCCTCACCAGGCTGGGTCTCGAAGATCGCTCGCCCGAGCAGATCAATCGCTTTCTCGAGACCCTCCCGCGAACTGGTCAGGGAGTCCTCGTGTTCGATGCTCAGCGTGCCGTCGTAGCCGATCATCCGCAGCGTGGAGACGATGTCCTTCCAGTGGGCTTCACCGTGACCGTAGCCCACCGAGCGAAACAGCCACGACCGGTTGGGTTCGTCGTCGTACGGGGTCGTATCGAGCACACCCTTTTCGCGGGCCTGTGCGTCGTAGATCTGCGTGTCCTTGGCATGGACGTGGTGGATCGCGTCGTGCTCGCCCAGATATCGGATCGCGTCGGTGATCGTGATCCCCTGCCAGTAGAGGTGTGAGGGATCGAAGTTCGCCCCGATCCGCTCGCCGGTCGCCTCGCGCAGTCGGGCCAGCCCGTGGGGTTCGTAGACCAGCATGTTCGGGTGCATCTCGATCGCCACATCGACCTCGTGGTCGGCGGCGAAGTCGGCGAGCTCGCCCCAGTACTCGATGGCATGCTCCCACTGGTACTCGAGCGCGTCGGCGTGTTGTGGCGGCCAGGGTGCGGTGATCCAGTTGGGCGTCTCGTCGGCTGGACTGCCCGCTGGCAGCCCCGAGAAGCAGGTGACGGCGTCGACCTCGAGCTGGGCGGCCAGTCGGATCGCCTCGCGAAGTTCTGTGTCGGCGTGTGCGGCGCGCTCGTCGTCGGGATGCAAGGGGTTGTTGTGCGTCGCGAGCGCGCTGATCTGCATATCGTACTCCGCGAGCAGGTTGGCGAGTTCGGCCTGTGCACGCTCGTCGTCGAGATACGCCGATCGGGTGAGGTGGGCTTGTCCCGGGTGGCCGCCGACGCCGGGTTCGATCGCGCCGACGCCGAGGCCGTCGAGATACGGCAGGGCTTCCTCGAGCGATTCGTCGGCCAGCGGCGGAGTGTGGACGCCGATCTCCATGGGGGCAGCGACCACACCTGGCGAGATAAAACGACGGCTGGCAGGCACTCGGTAGCGGGCGGCGGGGGTCGACTCCGGTCGCGGTGTCGGACCTAACGGCGTCATACGGACGGCTGTCAGTCAGTGCCGGCGCACCTCCGTTCTGCGGGTGCGCCGGGACCCAGTGACAGCAGCCCGTATCAGCCGCTGATCGTCAGAATCCCGTCGTTGACGGTCACGTCGCTGGCGTTCTCGGGGACGGCAAACTCGAACTGCTCGTCGCCGACGACGACGATCGCCGTGTCGTCGACGATGTCGACCGTCGGCGTCTCGCCGGTGGGGCCGAAATCGACGGCGATGACGCTCTCGTCCTCGTATTCACGGTTGGTGATCGTGATATCTGTCGTCTCGCCGGCTGCAGCTTCCAGTTCGGGTGGTGTTTCCATACGATAGCTTGGTGGCTCAGTACCGTAAATATCGTGCCCGATACTGCTCGGCAGCGCCCCTCTCCGGCATCAGTTCTCGAGCGTGACTGTCTGCCCTTTTTCGCTCGAGTCGTAGATTCCATGGATGACCCGCTGGACTTCGAGTGCCTCGTCGACGGTGTTTTCGCGCTTCCCGTCGTTGATGATCCGGTCGAAAAAGGCCTTCTGCTCGTCCGAATGGGTGTCGTTCTGGCGCGTCTCGACCGACGTGTCCTCGAGGTGGTCGGGGCCGACGCTACTCGCCGAGTAGAGAGAGAGATCCCCTTCGAGGAGGTCGAAGCGGGCGGCGGCGTCGGTGCCGCGGGCGATGAACTCGTGGGTGGCCGGTCGGTTGGTCGCCCACGCGACCTCGAGCGAGATCGTTCGGTTGCCCGCACAGCGAATGAAGGCACTGGCGGAGTCGTCGACGTCGAAGCCACCGGGACCCGCGTCGTCGGCCCACATGTCGAGATAGGCATACTCCTCACGGGAGCCGAACTCGCTGCGAGCCACGCCGCTTACCTCCTCGACGTCGGGGTATCCGAGCAGGTATAACGCCAGATCGATGGCGTGGACGCCCAGATCGATGAGCGCGCCACCGCCAGCGATCTGTCGGTGGGTGAACCACGTCCCTCGACCCGGTATCCCACGTCGCCGGACGTAGTTGGCCTCGACGTGCGACACGTCGCCGAGCTCACCCCGGTCGATACGGCTTTTGACGATTCGAACCGTGTTCGCAAACCGGTTGTTGAACCCCACCATGGCGTACCCCTCCGAGTCCGTTGCCGCCTCGGCGATCCGTTCTGCACTCTCGAGGGAGTGCCCCAGTGGCTTCTCGAGTAAGACGTGCAGGTTGCGCTCGAAGGCATCGACCGCGTACTCCTCGTGGTACTTATTCGGTGTCGTGATGATGACGGCGTCGACGGTCTCGTACAACTCGTGGTGATCGTCGTAGACGTCGACATCGTACCGACGGGCAAAGCGTGTCCGCGCCTCGGCGGAGACGTCCATGCCACCGGCGAGTGTCACGCCGTGCTCGACGAGTCGTTCAGCGTGATACTGGCCGATGTTGCCGAGCCCGATGATCCCAGCGTTGATGTCAGAGCGATTCCGTGTCATTTCGATGTCGTTGGTGTGCTGTCCGCGGTCGTTTCGTTTCAGTCCGATACACCCAGTTCCGCTATATCAAATCATTTGGCTCGAGCGACTTCCATCCATCGCCAAACTGAATGTTGGCCATCGCTTACCCCGTCTGGCCGCCGTTGCGAGACCAGCCACTCGTACGGTCTGCTGTCCCGAGTTCCCGGTGGGCCCGCAGGACGGTCGCGGTTCCACCGACACCGACTGACAGAAGTCCGTCTCGGAGCTGTATTTCGGTCGTACGCGGGGTGACGAGCCACGAGCCGTGTGACACACTCGAGCAGCGCGTGTGGTCTGCCGACCACGTTAGCTATCTGCTTCCGTCGGCGTCGTGCCGGATTCTTGCTCTTCGAGGCCGCTGATGCCGTGGACCAGCGCGTCGCCGGTGGTCGCATCGAAGAGATGGATCTTCGAGCGGTCGAGCACGACGTCGACGTCCTGGTCCGCTTCGATCTCCGTGTCGGGGGTGACGCTCATCAGCAACTGGTTCGGCGACGTGGCGGGGTCTTCCTCCATCGACCCCGCTGCGCCCTCGGCCAGCAGGAGGTAGACGAACACCTCGTCGCCCATCGGCTCGAGCACGTCGGTCCTGGCGTCGATCCGGTCCGTCGGCGCGGCAAGCGAGTCCGCATATTGGGCCATGTGGACGTCTTCCGGTCGAACACCCATCGTGACGGCGTCACCGACCGTCACCCCTGGCAGCCGTGCGGCGTCCAGATCGACGGTGAAGTTGTCCGTCTCGAGGCCACCGTCGATGACTTCGCCGTCGGCGAAGTTCATCGAGGGTGAGCCGATGAAGCCGGCGACGAACCGGTTTGCGGGCTCGTTGTAGCAGGTCAGTGGCGGTGCGAGCTGCTGGAGTTGACCCTCGTTCAGGACGGCGATCCGGTTCGACATCGTCATCGCCTCGGCCTGATCGTGGGTGACGTAGATGATCGTCGTCCCGAGTTCGCGGTGGAGCCGCTGGAGTTCGGTCCGCATGTGGACGCGCAGCTTCGCGTCCAGGTTGGCCAGCGGTTCGTCCATCAGGAAGACGTCGGGGTTGCGCACGATCGCGCGGGCGATCGCCACCCGCTGGCGCTGACCACCAGACAGTTCATCGGGCATCCGATCTAACATCCCCTCGAGTTGCACGATGTCGGCGGCCTGCTCGACGCGACGGTGGACCTCCTCGTCGTCGTACGTCCGGAGCCGCAGCCCGAAGGAGATGTTCTCGAAGACGTCCATATGGGGAAACAGCGCGATGTTCTGGAAGACCATCGCGACGCCTCGATCCTTGGGTGCGAGGGTCGTCACGTCGTCGTCACCGATGTACACCTGCCCTTCAGTCGGCTGTGTGAGTCCAGCGACAGTCTCCATCGTCGTCGATTTTCCACAGCCTGATGGGCCGACGAAGGTGACGAACTCGCCGTCTTCGATCTCCATACTGACGTCGTCGACCGCGGTGACGTCGTCGTAGCGTTTCGTGATGTGTTCGAGTCGTACTCGTGCCATTGGCTTACTCCTTGAGTGCGCCCGCGGTGAGTCCGCTGACGATCTTTTCCTGTGCGATGACCACGAGAATCGCGACGGGGATCACCCCGAGGATGCTCGACGCGGCCATGAGGTTGTACAACACCTGATACTGCCCCTGATAGGCGAGGATGCCGTCGAGGATCGGGGCCCAGTTCTCGGGCTGGCCGTCGGTCATCAGGAACGAGAAGAAGAACTCGTTGTAGACGGCGATAAAGGTCAACACGCCGGCGGTCGCGACGCCGGGTGCCGACAGCGGGATGATGACCCGGAAGAGCGCGCCCAGCCGGGTCGTCCCCTCGACGCGGGCTGCGTCCTCGAGTCCATCGGGGATTTGCGAGTAGAACGTCGTGAGAATGAAGATCGCCAGCGGCATGAAGATCGCCGACAGCGGCGTCACCAGCGCGAAGGGCGTGTTGTAGAGGGTGCCGTCGCCGGTGATCGGCCTGAGAAACGCAAACGAGGTGTTAAAGAGATCGTTCAGCGGGATGAAGAAGGCCGCTGGCGGGAAAAACGAGATGACCAACACCAGCAGCATCAGTGGTGTTCGACCGGGGAACTCGAGGCGACCGAAGGCATACCCCGCGAGGCTGGCGATGACGAGGACGACGATCGTCGAGGCCAGCGCGATCACGAAGCTGTTGAACATGTAGATGTGGAAGGGGATGACTTCGAAGACCTCGACGAACGCGCCGGGGTTGAAGCCGTTGGGCGTAAAGACGATGTCCTGAAGCTGGCCCTCCGGCGTCAGCGCGACCATGAGCAGCCAGTAGAACGGGAATAGCGTGGTAAACAGGAAGAAGATCGCTGCGACGTAGAACATCGCCCGGTAGACCCGCTCGGGGTGTGAGATGGACTTGGAGACCCACTGCTGGAACGGGCCGCGGTCGAGTTCCGCATCGCGGTCGTCCTCGAGGACCGCCCCGCCGTCGGGACGGCGAAGCGTCGGATCATGCGGCTGGCCGCCGTTGCTGTCAGTGTCGCTCGAGTCGGTTGCGGTCGTCGGATCGGTGGAGTCTCTCGGATCAGTCATCAGTACATCCCTCCCTCGGTGTCGCGGAAGAGCAGCACGTACGCGCCGATAATCAGGCCGATGACCAGCGCCGTCGCAAAGGCCACGGCGGCTGCCGTCGCGTAGATGCGCGTGCCGCCGAACATCGCTTCGACGACGAGACAGCTCAGCGACGGCACGGTCGTACAGCCGGCGGTCGATTCGATCAGGCCGTACACTCGCATCGCGTCCATGGTTCGGAACAACATCGCGACCAGCAGGGCCGGCATCACGAGCGGGAGCGTGATCAGTTTGAACCGCTGCCACGGCGAGGCCCCAGCGACGCGGGCGACGTCGTACAGGCTCCGGTCGACGCTCTGGAGCCCCGCGAGGATCAGCAGGGCCATAAACGCCGACGACTTCCAGATATCGGCCACGAGGATGATGATGAACGCGTCCTGACTGTTGGCCAGTGGCGTCCCGCTGAAGATACCGAGACTCTGCATGAGATCGGAGCCGAACCCGACCGTCGGCTGGAACAGCAGGAAGAAGATCATCCCCTGGATGACGATCGGCACCGCCCACGGGAGGATGATCGCCACGCGCACCCAGCGCCGCCCCGTAAACTCCTGATCGAGCACGTAGGCCTGCCCGAACCCGATCACCGTCTCGACGACGACGCTGATGACCGCAAAGGCGAGCGTGACGAACAGCGCCTGCTGGAAGAACGGGGTCCCGAGTTCGATGAAGGGGAACGACGATGTCAGCCCGACGTCGAGGAACTGTCGTGCCAGCCGCGCGTTCCCAGTGAGAATGTCGACGTAGTTCTCGAGGCCGACGAAGCCGCCGAGCGGATCCAGTCCTCGCGTCTGGTTGGCGCGCAGCGACATGACGAACGTCCTGATCATGGGATAGAACGCGACCAGCGTCAGCAACGCGAAGGCCGGCAGCAACAGCAGGTACGCGTAGGCTGCTTCGCTCAGATTCTCCATCCAGTTGACGGCGGCGTTCCCGGTCCGCTCGTGTTCGTGGCTCGTCCCCGTCTCGCCGCCGGTCACCGTTCCGCCGTCAGTCACGGGCTCGGTGTCGGTCGTCGCACCGTCGTCGGTTTCAGTTGCCATTCATGATACCTCCGATTCGCTCTGCTCGAGTTCGTTCGCGAGGTCGTTCATCGCCGCCTCGGGCGCTTGTGCGCCGCGGTAGGCCGCGTTGACCGCCTGATAGATCAGTGCGGACTGTTCCGGCCAGAGGTCGGTCGCCGGTCGTGGGATCGCGTTCTCGCTGGCCGACGTGACTACGTCGGCGTAGCGAGCGACGGGACCGACGTCGCTTGCATCGGCTTCCGCGACCAGATCGAGGTTCGGTGGCAGAAATCCGCCGAGCCGGAAGACGGTGAGCATGACCTCCCTGTTGGCGAAGGCCTCGAGAACCTGCAGCGCCTCCTCCTCGCGGTTCGAAAACGGGCTGACCGCGAGATTCCAGCCGCCAAGTGCCGCAGCGGTGCCGCCGACGTCCGAATATTGGGCCTCCTGTCGGGAGACCGCGTACGGCCTCGTCATCACCCCGAGGTTCTCGCCAAACCCGTCCTCCGTCCCTGTCTCCGCGATCGCGTACGACCAGTTGCGGTTCGAGACGGCCTCGCCGGCAGCGAACGGGCTGAGGGACTGCTGTTCCGTCCACTGGACGACCGCTGACGGGCAAATCTGTGGATACCCATCGAGGGTATTCTCCTCTTCTCCCGCAATGAACGAGCGCATCATCCGGATCGAGTCGATGACCCGCTGATCGTCGACGGTGATCGGCCGGTCACCGGCGGTAAACAGGTTGTCTACCCCGCCGTAGTACGCCCCGCCCCACGACGTCATCACCTCGTTGAAGGTACAGCAGGACAGCCCCTCGTAGGCGGCCGCCTGCGTCGTGAACCCGTAGTCGAGGCCAGCCTGGTCTCTCGCGTCGCGGACCGCAGCCGAAAACTCCTCCCACCGCGGTGGATCTGTCGCCCACCCACCGGTATCGTAGCCGGCGTCCTCGATGAGGTCCTGTCGATACAGGGTAAATCCGAGGTCCGGAAACAGCGGCAGGGCGTGGAGATCGCCACCCTGGGGGTCGCGCGCCGTCTCGAGGATCGCCTCGAGGTAGTTGTCGGTGACGTACTGCAGCGTCTCGTCCGGGAGTTGTTCGGTCAGGTTGACCGTCTGATTCCGAAGGATGAACGGAACCGTCCAGCCGCTGTCCATCATGTGGATGTCGGGTGGGGCACGGCCCGCCTCGAGTGCCGACTGGGTGGTCTGCATCCGTGCTGCGGAGTCGCTGACGACGGTCTGGATCTCGACGCGGATATCCTCGTCGAGGCCGGCGTCCCACAGCGCCTGCTGGATCGACGGCTCGTCGCCATCGCTGTGCATGATCCCCGCGACGTCCGAGGCGGCGGTCATCACCACCGTTCCCGGCTGGCGACCACGCCCGAGACAGCCAGTAACCGCGACGGCTCCGGTCGCGGTCGCTCCTGACGCGACCTTCAGAAACGACCGTCGCTTCAGGCGCGATCGGTCGCGCCCACCGGCAGTATCGCGTCCCATGACCAGTGGTCCGTCCACGGCATCGAACTTAGTTGTTGGTTATAAATACTGTAATAAAATATGACTGTCGAGGTGTCGTGTCGGTTCCGACGAGCCGGGCAACATATCGACAGTGCCGGAGGCGTACGTTCCTGCTCGACAGCGATATTGAACGTTCTAATCGCTCATTGTCACTCGGCGGTCGGCAGATGCCAGCAGACGACGGATATGTCACCGGAGAAAGGGAGTACGGGCTTCTTCTCCGACACCGGTGACGATCGAGCGCTCCCACGACTGGGTCCGTCTGATCGAGGGTGTACTATCACTGGATACCGGCGCACCAGCACGACGGATTGCGGGTGCACCAGCACGACGGATTGCGGGTGCACCAGCACGACGGATTGCGGGTGCACCAGCACTGACTGACAGGAGTCCGTATCAGGCGTCCTCGAGCGCTGGCGGCTCGTTCCGACCGATGTGGATCTCGTGGGCCTCGACGTCCTCGAGGGCAGCGACGCGGCCGCCGACGGAGACTTCCTCGCCGTCTTCGGTTTCGATCGTGAGGCTGGCGACTTCCTCGCTGACCTCGAAGCCGATATCGCGGACCTGTCCGCGGACGATCCGCTGGCCGCCGACTTCGACGTCCCGGCCGTCGATGGTCGCGTAGAACTCGCCACCCTCGTCGAGCAGATCCTTCACGCACCGGCGGATCGATGCGTATTTGCGCGGGTAGGAGCGGGCGGTGTCGTCCTCACCGAGCGTTCGATCGGCGGTCGTCCAGAGGACGGTTCCGAAGAAACTCGAGACGAGGAAGCCAAGCGCAGACCGGTTGAAGATGACGCCGTAGCGGTCCTGATCGTCTCGCAGGGCGTCCTGTGTCGCGTAGACCGAGTAGTTGCCGTCGGCGACGGCGACGACCGGCGTCGTGATCCCGCGCCGGGCGCGTGCGGTCGAGGCGATCGCGCCGTAGTCGAACGCGTCCGGGTCGGGGGCCTCACTGGCCGGCGTCACGATCAGGTCGACGCTCACGCCCGCCTCGATCGCATCGCGCAGGTCCGCCTCGAATCTGGTCAGCAGATCCGGCGTCAGCGAGAGTGCGAGCTCGAACTCCGCGTCGTCGATGACCTCCTCGAGATAGCGCAGGATCGTCGACCGCGATTTGACCAGCGAGACGGCCTCCGTGTCTCTGGCCGGTGCGGTGTAGCGGGCCTCGAGGTCGGTGATCATCTGCTCGAAGGAGGTCTGGACGTCATCGAAGGCCTCCGCAGGGTCGATCGCGACGACCTTCATGGGGCGGGACTCGCGCAGTTCGACCAGGCCGCGGTCGCTCAGGCTGCGGACGGTGTCGTACACCCGGGGCTGGGGAATCTCCGTTCGGTCGGCGATCTCGCTCGCGGTGAGCTGGCCCTGCTCTAGGACGGTGAGATAGGCGTCGATCTCGTACTCGCCGAGATTAAACCGGTCGCCAACGCGTTCGACCGTCGAGCGAAGTTCGTCTGGTGCCATGCCAGTCTCTACGACATCAATGACTAAATGATTTATTATACATCGAGTAGCACGCGTTTTCGAAATCGGGTTGTTTCAGATCGGTCGCTCGATGTGATGGTCAGAACGCTTAACCACAGCGGGCCTGAGTGTGTTGGCATGCGCGGGGTCCTTCAGGCCAACGAGAGCGCCGCCGAGAACTCGGTAGCCAGGGGTATTCAGGACCTACTCCCGAGAGCGGTCCCGCTGGACGTGATCGAGGTCGCCCTCGCACTCATCGTACTCGTCGTCGGCTGGTACCTGTCGAAACTCGTCGTCCGCCTTGCCGGTCGAACGATCGCTCAGCGGATCGAACGACCGAGCGTCACGCGAACGGTGCTTCGTGGCGTCAGAGCGGCCGTACTCCTCTGGGCCGTGACCGTCGCTGCAAGCATCATCGGCGTCGGCAACACGCAGATCCTCCTGTCGGTGACCGTCATCTCGGCCGTGATCGCCATCGTCCTCGCTCCGATCGTCGGCAGCATGATCAACGGCTTCTACGTGCTAGCCGACCGCCCTTACGAGATCGGCGACATGATCGAGGTCGTCGACGCCGGCCACCGCGGCTTCGTCGAGGACATCACGATCCGGTACACGAAGATATTCACCCTCCAGAACACCTTCATCGTCATTCCGAACTCCGAGATCCACACGCGCGACGTCATCAACTACTCCGCGGAAGACGAGCGCACTCGGGTCTCGCTCACGCTCGAGATTACCTACGACAGCGACCTCGAGACGGCGCGCCAGGCTGCCGAACGGGCCGCCCGGTCCGTCGACGACGTCATCTCTGGAGGGCCCGATATTCGGATCGGCAGCGCTCGGTACGCCGCCGCACCCAACTGTACGATCAGTGCATACGGTGATCACGGGATCGTCCTCGAGTTGTTCTTCTGGATGAAACACCCCTACAAACAGGCCATCGTCCGGTCGGCGGTCCAGACGGCGATCGGCGACCGATTCGCGGAGCTCGACGTCGAGTTCGCCTACCCACGTCGCCACCACGTCTTCGACGAGACCAGCGGCGTCGCCAGGCTGGCCGTCGACGAGTCGGGCTTCGAGCGACCGACGACCGACTCGCCCGTCGAGCCGAGCGAAAGCCCTGCGGATCCAGCGGATCGGTGACGGACTCGGCGCTGGTGAGATGGTCCGCCTGCGTCCGGCTGATACGGTCTACTGTCAGTCAGTACCGGTGCAACCGCGACCGCCCTGCGGTTGCACGGTATATCGGTACAACAAACCGTATGAGACGCTCCCAGCGACTCGTATCGTGGGTGTGATTTATACCGGGTCCGGACCAATTCGAAACCTGACCGACAGATGTACGACGATATTCTCATTCCCACGGACGGAAGCGACACGATTTCCGAGACGCTCACGCACGGGTTGTCGATCGCCGCCGACAACGACGCGACGGTGCACGCACTGTACGTCGTCGACAGCCGCATCACTGCCGCCGCCGACGACGAGACCAGTACGGACCTCGAGCGCTCGCTCCAGGACGAAGGACAGGAAGCCGTCGCCGCCGTCGAAGAGCGAGCGGCCGACGAGGGCCTCGAGACGGTCAGTGACGTCCAACACGGGACGCCGTCGAAAACGATCCTCGAGTACGCCGACGAACAAGAAATCGATCTGATCGTCATCGGGACGCGGGGGAAGAGTCCGCGCGAAAAGGTCACGTCGCTGGGCAGCGTCTCCGAGCGGGTCGTCGACAACGCCTCGATTCCCGTGTTTGTCGTTCGGAACGCGGGAGCCCACGAGTAATCGCGGCGACTCGCTGGTACCGCTCAGGCGCGTGCGCTTTCGACCGTGATGACCTCACAGTCGAGGTGGCGCCGCAGATACTGGTCGATGTCCGGGTTGTCAGTAAAGCGCTGGAAGAGTCGTCGGAGCCGACTCGCCTGTTTGGACCCGATTACGACGATATCGGCACCTTCTGCGGCGACCTCGTCGAGGATGCTTTCCTCGACGAGAAAGCCGGTCCGGACGACATACCGGGCCCGTTCGATCCGACCAAACGCCTTCTCGACGGCGTTTTTCAGATCGACCCGTGTCACTTTCTTCCCGTTCTGGTAGAGATTCACGTGCAGAACCGTCAACGCTGCATCTCGCGTCCGAGCAATCTCGATCGCCCGCTCGAGCGTTCTCCGCGAGTGCTTTGACAAGGGATATCGAACAGGAACGACGACCAGCGACATTAGCCAATCGGACGATTTCCGCGCGGGTAAACCTTTCAGTACGGACTGTCACCCTTGCGAACCTGTCACGAGTGGGTGGTACTGACACGAAGTCTGGTCGAGGTCGTAGGAGCTGGTCGCCGCGTGTCAGCACAGCCACGCCGGAAAGACAGTCATTTATCGGAAGCGACGCTATCGCCGGGCATGCAAGCCTGGTCGACCGACGACGGCGACACCGTCTACATCTCGGAGACGGAGGGCGACAAGGGATCGAAAGGGCCGTTCCTCGTCGCTTACGAGTCCAGCGATGCCGAGTGCCGCTATGGCTGGTTCTGTACGAACTGTGAGTCTCTCGATACCGCGATGGACGCGATGGGCCGGATCAAGTGCAACCAGTGTGGCAACTTCCGCAAACCGACCGAGTGGGACGCCGCCCACGAGTAACGGTCGGTACGTCGGTCTCGCGACCGTCGTTCGTGCTGCCCGCGTTTCGTCGTGGCCTCGCCGTTGGTAGATAGTCGCTCCTCATTACTAGTCGCGATTCCCTCACCTGTGACACAGATGATCGAAACTATTGCAGGTTGCTTCGAAGACGCGCAGTGAAACGGCGAATCTTTGTCACGTACTAACATTTATGAGGGATGGCCCCATAGGTGGTATCGAATGGGTCCTGTTAACATGCGACTCGTCGAGCAGGCCAGGTCGATCTTCGCAGAGTTGGGTTACACCGTCGAAGGAAACGGCCCCGAGTTTCGGGCCGAACGTGCGTGGAAAGTCGTCCACGTAAACACCGTCCTCGAGACAGGGGAACTTCCGTCCGCATCGTCGGGACAGTTCCACTGTTTCGTCGCCGAACCGGATGATGCCGACGACCTCGAGGCACGGCTCGAGCGGACGAATCCGAACTACGAGTGGGCCATTATCGTCGTCGACGGGGAAGACTATCAGGTCGAACGAGCGCCTCCAGGACCCCGAGCATCGGCATAGAAACGGCAGCGTACCGCAGTCGACTCCCTATTTTTTCAGCGCACGTCGCGTCGCAGTTACGGCTTCGCCCGGCTCGACGTCTGCTCCCATTGACTCCAGGACGTCACCCAGCGCCGTCACGACGTAAATCACGTTCTCGGGACGTGCGGAGTAGCCCATACAGCCGATCCGGAAGATGTCGCCGGCGAGATCGCCCAGGCCGCCCGCGATCTCGAGGTCGTACTGCTCGAGTAAGGCGTCACAGACCGCGCCGTCGTCGATACCGTCGGGGACGCGGACGGCGTTCAGACTCGGAAGCCAGTACTCGTCGGGGGCGTTCATCTCGAGACCCATCGCCTCGACGCCGGCTTTGAGCGCGCCGGCGAGTCGTTCGTGGCGGGCCCATCGCTGTTCGATCCCTTCCTCGGCGACGAGTCGCAGTGCCTCCCGAAGCGCGTAGACGTTCGTGATCGGCGCGGTGTGATGATAGGAGCGCTCGTCACCCCAGTAGCCCTCGAGCAGGGAGAGGTCGAGGTACCACGAGCGGGGGTCTTCCTCACGCGAGAGGACCTTGTCCATCGCCTCGTCCGAGAGGGTCAGCGGGCTCGCTCCCGGCGGACAGGAGAGACACTTCTGTGGGCCCGAGTAGGCGACGTCGATGTCCCACTCGTCGACGCGCAGTTCGACGCCGCCGAGCGAGGTGACGGTATCGGCGATGACCAGCGCGTCGTGGTCGTGGGCTGCAGCCGTCAGGTCGGAAACGTTGGGCTGGAGGACGCCCGTACTCGTCTCGGCGTGGACGAACCCGAAGATATCGGGGTCGTGTTCTGCCAATGCGTCCGCGACGACGTCGGGCTCGAGGGGTTCGCCCCACGGCGCGTCGACTTCGACGACCTCGCCGCCGGCTCGCTGGGCCATCGTGGCCATCCGGCCACCGAAGTAGCCGTTGGTCGGGACGAGCATCGTATCACCGGGTTCGACGACGTTGCCGATCGCGGCTTCCATTGCAGCCGAGCCGGTCCCCGAGACGGGGATCGTCCACTGGTTGTCCGTCCGGAAGGTATAGCGCAACAGTTCCTGGACCTCGTTCATCATCTCGATGAACGAGGGATCGAGATGGCCCACGAGCGGCGTGCTCATCGCCCGCAGCACGCGCGGGTTGACGTCGCTCGGGCCGGGCCCCATCAGGGTTCGATCCGGTGGGGTGAGTTCGCCAACGGATGGCGCGCGATCCACGTCGGTCGACGGTTGCTGAGCCATGGGCGTGTGCTCGCGTGCCACTTGCAAAGACCTACCGGCAGCGGCGAACGACAGCCGCCCGTTTGCCACCGTTGGCTGGATATACGGCTCCATCGAGCGCCCCGATCGTCGTCCACAGACTGCGTGTGGTGTCTGTTGGCACGGCTACGAGTCGCTTAAGCCGACCCGCCACATACCCGATATATCCATGTTCGTCGGGCACGGCTTACTCGCGTTCGCCGTCGCGGCGCTGGTCGCGGATTGGCGAGGATGGGATCGCCGACCGGCCCTGCTTGTCGGCGCCGTCGCAGGTGTGTTCGCCGCGATCCCGGACATCGACGTCGCGTACGCGCTCGTCGGCCTGCTCGAGTGGCAGGCTCTCGGCGGTGAACTCGGAGCGCCGGCGGCCTTTTGGGGTGCGAGCCGGGCCGTCCACCGGTCGGTCACCCACTCGCTGGTGGTCGGGGCGGTCGCCGCGCCGGCGTTCGGGCTGCTCGCCGTCCGCGGGCGCTCGGCACGCTCGCGCGCCGGCCACATCGCCGGACTCGCAGTCCTCGTGGCCCTCGTCGCGGTTGCGCTCCTCTGGGATAGTCCCCTCGCTGCGTTCGTGATGGTGCTGTTCGCAGCCAGTGGCGTCCTCGTTTCCCGTGGAGTCGCGCGGCGCTCGACACTGGCGCCGACGACGGTGACTCTCGCCGCGCTCTGGGGCCTTTGGTCGCACCCATGGGGCGATCTGGTTACCGGGGCACCCCCCGACTGGCTGTTCCCGCTCGGCCCGCCGGGCCTCGAGTCACGCGTCGTCCTCCACTCGGATCCGACGCTGCACCTGCTCGGTGCGTTCGCGATCGAACTCGCCACGATCGCGTTCGCGATCGCGGTTGTGTATCGGGTCACCGATCGATCGGTCCTCGCGGGCGTCGACCGCCGGGCTGCCGTCGGCGCTGTCTACGGCGTCGCCGCACTCGCCGTGACGCCGCCGACGCTCGAGGTCTCCTACCATTTCGTCTTCTCGATCCTGGGCGTCGGCCTCCTCTGTGGCGTCGTCCAGGAGTCGTACTGGCGTCCCTTCGGCGCGCGCAACCGGTGGCGTCCGTCCGTGGACGCGGTCTTCGAGACCGGGCTCACGACGGTGGCAGCCGTGGCCGTTGCGTTGGCCGCATATGCGACCGTCTACCTGCTCGTCGTGCCGTCGTGATGGCCACCGCGTGACGACTACGCTTTTGTGTTGTGAGAACGGTCAGTACGACCACGCGTGTCTCAGACATCACTCGAAGAACTGATCGCCGACGGTCGGACCAACGCGGCCTTCTCGTGGCTCCTGGTCGTCGCGATCGCGCTCATCGGTCTCGGTGAACTCGTGACCGGTGGCCTCCTCTGGACGACGTTTGCGATGGTCCTCGTTGCCCTCGCACTACTGCCGCCGCTGACCCTTCGGTCGTGGGTGGCTATGATTCCATGGGAGGTGCTTTTGCTCGCGGCGCTGCCGGTCCTCGGACTCGCGCTTGGCTCGGAGCGACTGACCGGACACGTCGCCTCGTATCTCTCGGTCGCGGCAATCGCGCTCGTCTTCGCCGTCGAACTGCAGACGTTTACGACCGTGCGGATGACCTCGAGTTTCGCAGTCATCTTCGTCGCCGTCACGACGATGGCCGCTGCTGCCCTGTGGGCGCTCTTTCGATGGAGCGCTGCCGGCCTCCTCGCTGTCCCGTTTCCCACCGACCACGACGCCGTGATGTGGGAGTTCGTGTATTCCACGATCTCCGGGCTCGGCGCCGGTATCGTCTTCGAACTGTACTTCCGACGGCTCGGTCGCCACGAACACTGTCGGCCTGACGAGCTGTCCATCGCGGAGGGCGACAATGCGTAACCTCTCTCGGTTGCTGCCGTCTCGAGAGCGCCAGCGCCAACTTACCTACGTCATGGAACTCGGGCTCGTCGGCATGCTGTTCGTCGGCATCGACCGAGGAAACGCCGGCATCGTGATCAATACCGGCGTGGCGCTGGCCGTGACACAACTCCCGCCGATCCTCGAGCGTGACTACGAGATCCCGATGGACCCGCGGCTGACGCTGTGGATCACCACCGCTGTCTTTCTCCATGCCTTTGGCACCGTCGGCTTACCGGGTGCAACGCGGACCCTCTACAGTCAAGTCTGGTGGTGGGACCACATGACCCACGCGCTGTCGGCGTCACTGGTCGCCGGCGTTGGCTATGCCACCGTCCGCGCGCTCCACGAGCACGCCGACGGGATTCACTTCCCCCGTCGGTTCGTCGCCGTCTTCATCCTGCTTTTCGTCCTCGCCTTCGGCGTCCTCTGGGAGGTTCTCGAGTTCGCTATCGCACTGTCTGCCGACGCGTTCGGCGTCGACGCCGTGCTCACCCAGTACGGCCTCGACGACACGATGCTGGATTTCGTATTCAACTCGATCGGCGGGCTGGTCGTCGCCCTGTGGGGCGGTGCCTACCTCGCGGACGTCTCCGGTGCGATCCGCGAGCGCCTCGAGGCACGAACCGAGTAGGCGACGCCACGAGCGCCCTCACGACCCTGAAATGACGATCAGTTTTACGTCAGGTTGTGACGTAGTGCCAAGGGCGATGGTCTTCAAAAAAATCACGCTCATCGGAACCAGTCCCGAGAGCTTCGACGCAGCAGCCGACGACGCGATCGACCGTGCAGAAGAGACCCTCCAGAACGTCCACTGGATCGAAGTCGACGAACTCGGCGTCGAAATCGCAAGCGCCGACGACCGGGAGTACCAGGCCGAAGTCACCGTTGCCTTCGAACTCGAGGAGTAACCTGCCGACCGTCGAGCCGACGGCGAGACTCGATCGGTTGCTACCCGCTCACACTCCGTTTTCACACAGTCCGTCCGACGAGAGCCGAGAATACAGCGTCGCGCGTTCGCGCGGATGGTGTCGCCGAGGGCGCTCGAAGCCGAGCGTAAACGCGGTTACGTCCGGAACGACTCGCCACAGCCACACTCGCTGACGACGTTGGGATTATCAACGTGGAATCCTTCGGCTTGCAGCCCGCTCTCGTAGTCGAGGACGCTGCCCTCGATGTATTTCAGGCTCGCCGGATCGACGAAGACGCGCAGGTCGTGGTGTTCGTAGATCGTATCGTCCTCGTCGGGTGCGTCGTCGAAGCGCATCCCGTAGGAGAGACCGGCACAGCCTCCCTGCTGGACGAACAGCCGGAGGCCGGCCTCCGAAACGTCGAGGTCCTCTCCCTCGAGCAGCGAGAGGGCCTGCTCGGCCGCGTCTTCGGTCACTTCGATCTTCGGACGCGTGTCAGCCTCCCCGCCGTCCATACTGTCCGTGCTCATACCAACCCATTCCGGCGCAACGATGTTAACTGTGACGCCCTCCGAAGACTGTGTGACTAGCCAAATTCGGTTACAGCGCTGTTTGCGACCGCGTTCGATCCTCGTTCCTACCGGCCCAACTCACGCTGATCGCGGGGCCGTCGGACGATGGGCGTGCAGTGACACACGGCGGCTCGAGCGCTACCGGCACAGCCGGTATCTGGCACCGAACTGCCGTCGATCGTTTCGCGACAGTTCGATCTCGTGTTCTGCCAGCAACTCGAGCATTCGTTCGAGCTCACAGTCGTACCACATCGAGAGGAGCCGCACGTTCCGCTGGGCATAATCGTAGTTGCGCTCGAGGACGCGCCGGTCCGTTGGATCGACACGCGGTTCCATCTCATCGCCTACTCCGTGGTCCAGCTACGTAAAACCGATATGCGGTTCCGTAACCTGTTTCCAGCCGGTCAATCACGGATTACCGCCCGTTAGCAGTCTGTCTCGTCGTCCAGCCGGAGTCGGACGCTCGCGGCGTGGGCCTCGAGCCCTTCCGCGTCGGCGAGCGTCGTGATCGTCTCGCCCAGTTCGGCCAGGCCCTCGCTGGAGAGTCGCTGGACCGTCGTCGACCGGAGGAACGTCTCGACCGAGAGGCCGCCGGTCACGCGCGCTCCGCCGTCGGTCGGCAGGACGTGGTTGGTGCCACTGGCGTAGTCGCCCGCGGCGACGGGCGTGTTCGGCCCGAGGAAGACGCTGCCCGCGCTATCGATCCGTTCCAGGAGCGACTCGTCGTCGTCGGCCATGATCGAGAGGTGTTCGGGGGCGTATGCCTCCGTAAAGAGGATCGCCTCGCTCATCGAGCGCGCGTGGAGGACCCCACTCGCGTCGTTTGCGAGCGCCTCGCGGATGATCTCTGCGCGGTCGCGGTCGTCGACCTGTTCCTCGACGGCTGCAGCCACGGCGTCGGCGGTCGTCTCGTCGTCCGTGACTGCCACGACCGAGGCGTTCGGATCGTGTTCGGCCTGGGCGACGAGTTCCGCGGCGACGAACGCCGGGTCCGCGCTTTCGTCTGCCACCACGACGACTTCGCTCGGTCCTGCGAGGAAGTCGATCTCGGCGTCGCCGCGAACCTCGGCTTTGGCCGCGGTCACCCACTTGTTGCCGGGGCCGACGATCTTCTGGACGCTCGTGATCGTCTCCGTTCCGTAGGCCAGCCCCGCGACCGCCTGTGCGCCGCCGACGCTGTAGACCGCGTCCGCACCCGCGATGTGAATCGCCGCCAGCGTCACCGGGTTCAGTTCGTCGGCCGGCGGCGTCACCACCGACACGTGATCGACGCCAGCGACGACTGCCGGCACGATCCCCATGATCGCACTCGAGGGGTAGGCCGCCGATCCGCCGGGCACGTAGACGCCGACGCGCTCGAGCGGGCGGAACCGCCGCCCGAGCGTCCGTCCCTCGCCGAACTCTCGTTGCCAGTCCTCCGGAAGCTGGGCGGTGTGGAACTCACGAACGTTCGCGACGGCCGTCTCGATCGCGTCGCGGATCTCGTCGTCGACCTCGTCGGCGGCCCGCTCGCACTCGTCGGTGATGTCTAGGTTACCGACTTCGACGCCGTCGAACTCGCTCGTGAACTCGCGGACGGCGACGTCGCCCTCGGTGCGGACCCGGTCGACGATGTCGCGGACGTCTCCCCTGACCGCCTCGATGCCGGCGTCGCGCTCGAAGAAGGCTGCGCGGTCGTCCGGCCCGAGATCGGAAATCGCCTGCACGTCGATTGTCATGCCCCGGACTTGGCGCGGCGGTCGAAAAACGGTTTCCTTCCGCTCATGTCTCCCCGCGTTCGATCGACCAGAGGCCCACGAAGTCGAGGGTTGCCCTGACGAACAGATAGACGAGCAGCCCGAAGCCGACGATCGCCAGCGGTGCCTGAATGAGATCCGCGAGTGCCACCTCGAGGACGATCCGGCTCAGTCCACGGATGACGAAACTCGCGATCACGAGCGCAAATCCGATGAGCGAGAGTTTGACGAATCCCGACTGGTCCATAGCGAGCCGTACGACTGGGCTCGCTAAATGGTATCGGTTGGTCCCACATCGATGGCGCTGCTCGTCGGGACGTTACCGAACGTCGGCGCTGGCAGCGCGGCTGATCGCGCAAATTGCTACCGAACCGAAAGCGAGCGCGAGGCAGACGAGGACGGCCAGCGCCGGTACAAGCGTATCCCACATACCTCCAAAGCGGCTGACTTCGATCACCGTCATCGTGTCTTCGCCAAGCATCACCGCGCGGGTGGCGTCGACGCCGTACGTGATCGGATTGAACGTCGCAACCGTCTGAATCCACGCCGGCAGCGCCGGCAGTGGGAGGAACGCACTCGAGACGAACAGCAAAGGAAGTTGGAGCAGGTTCGCCCCGATGATCGTCGACTCCTCGTCGCGGGTCACCACCGCAAGCACGTTCGAAAACGCCGTGAACCAGACCGAAAACAGGACGCAGATGCCCGCAATCGCGACGGCCCCGACCAGACCAGTCGCGATTTCGGCACCCAGCATCACGCCCAAGCCGAGCACGATCGTCACCTGCGCGATGATACGGACGATCTCGGCCAGCGTCTTGCCCACGAAGACGGCAATTCGGTTCATCGGACTCACCAACGTCTTCTCGAACATGCCGTTCTCGATGTCGTTGACCAGCCCAATCCCCGACGTCGCCGCTGCTACCAGCGCGACCTGGATCACGATCGCCGGCACGAGATACGTCTCGTAAGTGACCCCCTCGAGCGCACTCGTCGCGACGCCGCCGAACACCTGCGTGAACAACACGAGGAAGATTATCGGCTGGACGAGCGAGACGACGAGCACGAACGGGTTTCGGATCGACTTGATCGTCCACCGGATGAACGTGGTCCATACGTCGCTTGCGAAGCTCCCGCCGTGGCGGTCGCCGGTCTGCACACTCATCGGCTCACCCCGTCGGCGTCTGCAGCAGCCCCCGTTTCGCCGTCGTCTGTCACCGTCGTTTCTCTCGCGTCACCGCCGTTACTGACCGCCTCGGTTCGCACATCGCCGTCGTCGGTCGCGGTCGCTTCGGTTCGCTCTCCAGTCACCGCGAGGAACACGTCGTCGAGCGTCGGTGCGCGAACGTCGAATCCGACCACGCCGATATCGGCGTCCCGCAGCGCGACTAACAGATCCGTTCCGCGCGTTCGCGCGTCGCGTGCGGTCACCGCCAGCCCCGACTCGGTCGGCTCGATCGTCACCCCTTCTGCGAACAGCGATTCGTTGCGGGCGACTGCCACCGCGCGCTCGCGTTCGGCGGGATCCGCCAGTTCGACGGCGAGAATTTCGCCGCCGACACGTCGTTTCAGCGATTCGGGCGTCCCCTCCGCGACGACCGCACCGTTCTGAATGACTGACAGCCGATCACACAACTGGTCGGCCTCCTCGAGATACTGGGTCGTCAGGAAAACGGTCGTCCCCTCGTCGTTGATCCGCTGGAAGTACTCCCAGAGTCGATTTCGCGCTGCCGGATCGAGTCCGGTCGTCGGCTCGTCGAGAAACACCAGCGGCGGTTGATGGACCAGTGCGGTCGCCGCGTCCAGGCGCTTTTTCATCCCGCCTGAGAAGTCGTCGGCGACCTTGTTCGCGACGTCGGTTAGCTCGACGAGTTCGAGCAACTCGTCGATCCGATCGGCCCGCTTCGATCGCGACACGCCGTATGCATCACACGCAAATCGGAGGTTCTCTCGAGCCGTCAGCTCCGGATCGATGCTCGTCTCCTGTGCCATGTACCCGACCGTCGCGCGCACGCTCCGGGGTTCTGCGACGGTGTCGAATTCGTTGACCGTCACCGAGCCATCGGTCGGCCACAACAGCGTTACCAACGTCTTGATCAGCGTCGTCTTCCCTGCGCCGTTCGGTCCAAGGAAGCCGAAAAACTCCCCCGTTTCCACGAGGAGATCGACACCGCGAACCGCTTCGGTTCCGTCCGCGTACGTCACCACCACGTCGCGGGCCTCGATAGCGTAGTCAGTCACAGTCGTCCTAGGGCAACCATGGGGATATACCTGTGAGTTCGAAATCACTTCGCTACTTCGATACTCGAACTATTGGCCCTCTAGCCCTCACGATCCGATTCAACCGCGACACGTAGTCAGTCTTCGACCGGCTCGAGGTCGTATTCGATAGCCCACGCGTGGAGGTGTCCGAACGCCGGGAACACCGCGCGGCCCTTCTCTGTCGGTTCGTACTCGACTCGCGGCGGCACCTCGTCGTAGGATTCACGTCGAAGCAGGCCGGCTGCAACCAGCTCTTTGAGCCGTTCCGAGAGCGTGTTCGCCGGCACTTCGAGCCGCTCCTCGAGATCCGAGAAGCGAAGCGGTTCGTCGGCGAACGCGAACGCCGAGAGAATCGCCATCGCGTGGGCTTTCCCGAAGAGCTCCAACAACTGCGCGACGGTGTGTTCGACCTGCTCGCGCTCGTCGGGCTCGAGTCGATCGCGGAGCGCGCTCGCTGTTTTCCGCGTCCGCCCGGCGTTCAGTCCCGGACCCGTCTCGATGTCGTTCGGCGGCGAACCACCGGCACGGGTGTCGCCGTCGTTTGATTTTCTCTCGTCGCTTTCGTCTCCGTCCATATCGAGTCCTTGTCGGCCTATGACCGAATACTTCGTGTTTCGAATTATCGGGTAAAATGTGCTCCCGGTACCAATACTTCGACACTTCGAAGTTGCATGTTTATAGTTTGATTCGCCGAAGTAACGGATATGCCGCTCGCGATTTTCGGGTTCCTGGCTCGAACCGACCGCCCGTTCTGTCGCAAGTACTTAGACACAAACTTCCGCTCGTTTACCGCACACGCACGCGAACCCGTGAAATCGCCGCTCGCCGGTGACAAGTGATGAACCATGTTCTCGTCACGGGGGCGACCGGTACCGTCGGCCACCACGTTGTCGATGGCATCCGCGACACGTCGACCGTCTCCGTCACTGCTGCGAGCCGTGAGCCTGCCCAGGCTCGTGACCGGCTTCGCTGTGCGACCGTCGCGTTCGATTTCACTGATCCGACGACCTACCGCCACGCATTTGCTGGTGTCGACACGCTATTTCTCGTGCGACCGCCGGCGTTATCTCGAGTTCGTCGGGACGTGGTTCCTGCCTTGGCTGCCGCCGTCGGTGCCGGTGTCGAACACGTCGTCTTCCTCTCTGTCATCGGTGCTGATCGAAACCCGCTCGTTCCCCACGCCCGTATCGAGTCGTGGCTCGCCGAGACCGGACTCGAAACGACCTTTCTGCGCGCTTCCTTTTTTATGCAGAACCTATCAACGACCCACCGCGAGGAGATTCGTGAGGGGCGGCTAGCCGTACCCGCCGGTGACGGGAAGACGAGTTTCGTCGACGCGCGTGATGTCGCTGCCGTCGCCGTTCGAGCGGTTCAGGCAGGCTTGACCGGCGCGTACGACCTCACAGGACCGGAAGCCGTCGATTACGAAACGGTGTGCCATCTCCTTTCGTTGGTTCTGGACCACGACGTCGAATACACCGCCCCGTCGATCTTCCGGTTTCTCGCCTCGCAGTATCGTCGCGATCGAGACCTTGCGAAAATCGGAGTGATGGCTGCGATCTATACCACCGCTCGACTCGGACTGGCTGACCGCGTGACGGATGACGTTCGGTCCGTTCTCGACCGGCCACCGACCGATCTTCTGACGTTCATCCGTGATACCCGATCGGTTTGGACGTAGTCGGCTCGCTTCTTCTTCCGGTGTACGCGATCCATAATACATACTTACCACTCTACCGTGTCGCCGACTAAGACGCCGGCTACCGCAACCTGCAAGCCCGAACTGCTCCTTTTGACAATAAAAAGCGCTGCATAACTATTCGTCACCCACCGCACCACCATCCTATGTGGCCGTGGGAACACGCGATCGTCGCCTATCTCGCCTACTCGCTGTGCTGTCACGTTGGCTTCCGCGAGTCGCCGACCGGGCTCGAGGCGTTCGCAGTTGTGTTCGCGTCAGTCCTTCCGGATCTGATCGACAAGCCACTCGCCTGGGAGCTGGGCGTGTTCGACAGCGGCTACGCTGTCGGTCACTCGATCTTTTTTGCGGTGCCGCTGGCGATTTTCGTCGGAACCATCTCACACGCAGCCGCACGCCCGAGAACCGGACTCGCATTCGGGCTCGGGTACCTCTCACATCCTCCCGCCGACATTGTCGACTCCGTCTTCCGGCAAGGCGTCCTCCAGGTCGAACTCATGCTCTGGCCGATCGCATCGGTCGACGGCCGACCACCTGGGCCGGGCGTCATCGAGGGATTCCTCTACTTCTTCAACCGCTACTGGAACGCCGTGCTCGCCGGCGACCTGTCGACGTATCTGTTGCTCCAGTTCGGGCTCGCTGGCGTGGTGCTGGTCGTGTGGCTCGCCGACGGCGCGCCGGTCCTCCGTGAGACACTCTCTGGTGGGCTTCGCGTCGCTCGAGCGTTTCTCAGCCACGTCACCGGCTCCTCGCGTTCGAATCAGCCCGATCGCCGATAGCTCTCGTTCACCGTCGTAGTTCGACTCGCACTGCTCGAGTCGTCACATCTTGTGACTGTCCAACGTCGTGCAGTGATCGCTCGAGACGACGACCTTATATATACACCCGGCACTCGGTATGAATGCGAACGACGTGGCGCATGCCGCCACGTTCCCTCCGGCCGTTTCCCGGCACGGAGGTAGGATTGCACCCCCATCCATGAGATATCGCCGATTCACGTCGGCAGTCGTCCCATGTGCTTGATTCACCGGCTGTGTCACGATCGGAAACCGATCGTGACGATCCGGTGTCCTTATATGTGACAGGGCGTTCAGTTGTGATCGCACACACCCTCGCCGGCTGC